>JAAWLQ010000264.1 GCA_022797995.1 Lachnospiraceae bacterium | reverse complement strand
GGCCGTTCTCATCCGGATACCATCCGTCGGACTGGAACAGGTGCAGTCCCCATGCGTTCGCCCAGTAGGTGGTATACCATGCATGGCCGCCTGCGGAGAAGGGAACCTCGTCGCCGGCGTCTCCGTTTCCGTTGGCATCCTGGTCACGGAAGGCACGCAGAACTGTCATCCAGTCGTCGATGGTCTCCGGAACCTGCAGGTTCAGGCGGTCCAGCCAGTCCTTGCGGATAATAAAGCTGTAGGGAGCAAAGTACGCGCTCTCATTCAGGGTATTTACAGAATAAATATGTCCGTCTGCGGAAGTCAGGGCCTTTACATTAGGGAACTGCTCATAGGCCTTCTGGATATTCTCGCTGTTCGCAATGTATTCTTCCAGCGGTACAATCCTTCCCTGCCCCCCCAGCTCAGCCAGGCTCAGGCCGTTGGGCAGGAACATAATGTCGGGAAGCTTTCCTCCGCCTGCTCCCACTCTCAGTTTCATCACTTCCACATACTGCTTGGATGCCGTCACATCCCAGTTGATTTTAATATTGGTTCGTTTCTGGATTTCTTCCCATATAGGAAGATTATCTGCCAGAGAGGCAACATTTCCGTCCGGCGTTGCTATGGTAAGCTCCACCTGCTCTGCCAGAGGGAAGGTAATTCCGGCGCTTACAGGCGTTTCTTCCGATGCTGCACTGCTGTCGCTTCCCGCGCTTTCCGACGGTTCCTGTGATGAGGTCTGTTCGCTGGGCTGTACGGAGCTTTCCTTAGGTTCCTCTCCTCCACATCCGGTCAGACATCCCATGATCAGAGCCAACGCGCTTGCTGTCGCCACAATCTTTTTCCAACTGTTCCTTTTCATTCATTGTACCTCCTTTGATTTGTTCCGGATTTCAAGCTTTTTTCTCAGGACCTTTTACCACACAGTTCCTGGGGCGAATAAATTTCCCGCGGAGGGAAATCCTATTTCCTGTGAAAAAATCAGCCGCGTCCGGGGATAACTCTATCATATTTGTTTTTCACAGATTATACAACAAACCATTCTTGCAGACATATAAATCTGTCATATTCACCAATTTTCTGCGGGTTTTCCGGCCTTTGGGCAAACTATGATACAAAAATTGTATCTCCCACAAAAACGGTTTGTTGCGTCCCCGCTTTCTTTCATATTATAATGAACTGTGTAAGGAACTGGTTTCTTTTGGTAAAGAGTAAAAATGGAAAAGCAAACTACCGAAATTGAAGGAGGAAATCACTATGAATTTGCACATTGAAGAAACGCCCGTAATGCTGGGAAAGAAAGCCGCCGCACTGACGGCCTCTCTGCTGCGTCAGGCCATCGGCGAGAACGGAAGCGCCAGACTGGTATTGTCCACCGGCAGCTCACAGTTCGAGACACTGGAAGCCCTGGTGCAGGAAGACGTGGACTGGAGCAAGGTTACCATGTTCCATCTGGACGAATACGTCAATCTGCCGGAAAGCCACCCCGCAAGCTTCCGCAAATATTTAAAGGAAAGATTTCTCTCAAAGGTCACTTTGGCGGCTTACCATCTGGTGGATGGGAACCCCGACTCCATCCCCGCACTGACCGCAGAGCTGAAAAAGGCTCCCGTGGATGTGGGCCTGATCGGTATCGGTGAGAATGCTCACATTGCCTTCAACGATCCTCCCGCTGATTTCGATACCCGGGAAAGCTATATTGTGGTCAATCTGAACGAGAGATGTAAGCAGCAGCAGGTAGGAGAGGGCTGGTTTGCCACAACGGCGGACGTGCCGGCTCAGGCCATCTCCATGACAGCCTGGCAGATCATGCAGTGCCGCCACATTATTTCCTCCGTTCCCCATAAAGTAAAGGCGAAAGCCGTGGCCGATACCCTGAGCCATGATACCACGCCCGACATTCCTGCCACCCTGTTGAAGACGCATCCGAATTTCGATCTGTTCCTGGATGCGGAATCGGCTTCTCTGATTGAAAAATAGAAAGCACCAAAAAGCCGCCGCGCCATAACCTGTCATGTCACACTAAGGAGACCTTTATGAAAACGTTCCGCGTTATCAAACGTTCCCATACCTACAGACGTATGTTTTTACATACTTATGCGCAATATGCGGCTTTTTCTCTTCTCGTTCTGCTGGCGGCGGGACTGATCCTTTTCTATCAGGATTCCCGCACCGTCAGAAATAATACGCGGCAGACGGCTGCCAATCTGGCGTATTACGCGGATGATCTGCTGTCTGCCTGCCAGAAGCTTTCCGCAAATGTGGGGCAGAGCTCAAAGCTTCTGGAGCTTTCCTCCAATGCCGCCACTGATCTGGATTTCTCTCTGCTGGACTCCACCACGCTTTTCTCAGCTCAGCATAATCTGGTGTCCGCCAAAGCCCTCAACCGCTTTGTGGCCACCCTCGGCGTCTATCTGTACAACAAACAGTATGTGGTGTCCGATTATGGTACGCTCACCCTTGAAAGCTTCTATCAGAGTATCTTCAACATGAGTCCCGGCGTCTTCTCTGAGTATCTGCGCCCTCTGGGGTATGGAAGCTTTCTCTTCGTTCCCCAGGGCGCCGTGGAAGAGACCCGCACGCCGCAGCATCCCCTTGTGGTGCTCTCTGTCATCGACGGCAACAGCACCCGTTACGGCAATCTCTTCATTTTCCTGGATGAGCGGCAGATGCAGGAAGATATTCAGGCGCTTCTGAACAACGACGATATGGAATATTACCTTTTTGACCAGAAGGGCGAATTGATTATCAGCAGCAGCGCCGTGGAAAATAATGATGTATCCCTTCTCTCCCGTCTGAAGGGAAATGACAATTATCAGAACAGTACCGGCAAGTATTCCGGCTGGTCCGGTTTCGCCGGCTACTCCGAATCCTGGCTGAGAAACCGCCTTCATGTGAGGCTCTGGTCTCTGGTGGGAATCTGTGTCTTCCTGTTGCTTCTGGGCTTTCCTCTGACTTATGTCATCTGCCGCAAAAATTACGCTCCTATCAGGGAGCTGGCTCACATCGTCAGTTCTCCCGAGGACAGCGCCGACGGCAGGGACATCGAATATGAAGTGCTGAAATCTATCATCACTTCCATCTTCCAGGATAAGTCCCTGCTGGAAGAGCAGCTCCTGATCTACAGGCCCCTGCTGGTCAACAGCATGCTGCTGGAGCTGTTGGAGGGCTCTCAGCCCAAAGCCGAAGTCCTTCCCGGCCTGAAAAAGCTGGGAATCGAGTTCCCCTTTTCCCATCATGTATGCTGCTGTGTCCTCACAGCCTGCGCCACGCAGGACTTCCTCAGTAATCTGGCCCTGGCAATGCGGACTGTGGATACGGGCTGTCTCTATGTCACTTTCCGGAAAAGCTTCGGCATCTTCCTGATCAGCGGTCCTTCTCCGGAAATATGTGAGAATGCCTGCGGCAGGCTTCTGGAGCTGCTGGGTGAAATCAGTCCTGATGCCCTTCTGGGGATTGGAGATGTGATAAGCGACCTGGAGCAGCTTGGCACCTCATGTCAGCATTCCAGAACCGCTCTGGAATACCTGCCTCTGGATTCGTTCAGCCGCGGTGTCTTCTGGAAACAGATCAGCCAGAGCGGCATACTGAACCTGACGCTTCCCACATGTCTCGCCTCCCTGCCCGTTTCCTTTGGGACCGGTCAGTACGCGGAAGCCAGGAGCAGCCTGACTCAGTATTTTCAGTCCATATGCCGGGGCGGACTTGTGAAAAAGGAATATCTGCGCTATGCGAAAGAGCAGCTGCTAGCCGCCATGGCAAGAGCGGAGAAGGGACAGAATCTGCGTTTCAATCCCGCGCCCCTGAACGCCTGGACCCCGGAACAGCCCTGCGCCCTGGAAAGCCTGAAAGAGCTGGCTGCGCAGGCCTGCGACAAGCTGGAACAGGCTGCAGCGGACTCCAGAGAGCAGAATCTCCAGAACTCCGCCCAGAATCTCATCGATTACCTGCAGCTTCACCTCCATGACGAGGATCTCTCTCTGAGCAAGCTGGCAGATGTGTTCCAGCTCTCCGAAAGCAGCATCAGCCGCAGGATTAAGCAGATCACAGATTCTAATTTCCTGGATTATGTGAACAGAAAGAGAATAGAATACGCCTGCGGACTCCTCTCAGGGACGGATATGTCCGTCAATGATATCTCCAGAGCCGCAGGCTATGAAAATGATATTACGTTTCGCAGATTGTTCAAGAAGTATATGGGCATTACGCCCGGGGATTATCGGAGACAGGGGGATGCGCCCCGTTGACGGGGTGCGTCTCTTTCGCGACTTTACATTCTTTTTTATGACACGCAATTCCGTACTTTATAACGGTCCGCATGCCATCTTCCTTCAGCCGTGCCGTGTACTGCCTGTCTTCAATCTGCCCTAATGCCTCCATACAGGCGGCGTTCATGTCTCCGTCCTCGGCGTACTTCATCTCAATGACCAGGCCTACCCGATTCTTCGGTATTTCAACCAGAATATCGCTGTATCCGATTCCTGACCCGGCATTTGATTTTATCAGCCAGCTCTCCTTATGACCCAGAAGTCCTAAAAGAATTCCGTGATAAAAATTCTCCTTCTGTTCTTTCCTGACAGCGGTATCCCTGATGCTGATTGTGTTCCACAGATAGTCTCCGAACAGCTCCTCTATCGTATCCACATCTTCTGCCGGAAATGCATCGCACAAGGCGTCAAGCTTCGGCGTGTCTTTTTCTGCGGCATCCTGAAACCATTCTCGAATCTGTCTCACGAACAATTTCCTGATTTCACGATTGGGAATGACAAGGCGATACTTATCCTCTCCCGCCGCTCCATGCTGTGTCAGATAACCGGTTACAAAAAGGACACTCCACAGATGCTCAATGGACTTATCCAATTCACTGTATGTCAGTTCCTGGTAAATCTCCTTTATGACTTCTTCCCCGGCAATCAGACGTTCGATCTCCTCCTTTGTCCTGCCATTTGCCTTATTAATAAAGCGACGGACCATATTGTTCCCGCTGGTATTCGACCAGAAGTCCTCAGGCAAGGCCTCCGGGTCCGCACACAGTTTATCACAATAGCAGATCA
Organism: Lachnospiraceae bacterium; assembly: GCA_022797995.1. Lineage (GTDB taxonomy): Bacteria > Bacillota > Clostridia > Lachnospirales > Lachnospiraceae > Acetatifactor. The sequence continues at coordinate 934 of JAAWLQ010000264.1, read as the reverse complement.
CATCCCACGGACAATACACACCAACTCTGCCGAACTGATAACCGTCATACCATTCTTTTATTGTATCGTAATGTTTTGCAAGTTCATAGTATTCCAGCATTTCTTTTACTTCGGCATCCGTAAAGCCAAAATATCTGGCAAACCGTACATCCGTTATGGTCAGCGTTTTCAGATTATTGAGACCCGTGAAGACACTCTCTTTAGAAATGCGCAGACATCCGGTCAGCACGGCAAAGAACAGACAGGGATTCGTCTTAAGCGCATTGCCAAACAGACCTCGAACCATAGAAACCATTTGGTCATAATACCCATACTGGAATGCCTTATCCAGCGGCACATCATATTCGTCTATCAGCAGCACAACTTCCTTTCCATAATACTTTGCCAATAGCTCTGACAGTGTCTTCAGACTCTGGAGAAGTGTTTCGTCAGACATCACATATACATCCTGGTCTTTTCCCCCAATTTGAATCAACTGGTCATAAAGCGCTTTTTCACTGTCTGACAGCCTTTCACTTTCCAATAAAAACGGAAAGCGCATGGCTTCTTTCCCAACAACGCTTTTCAGAGTCGCACATGCCGCTTCAAAATTCGTGCCCTCCACACCCTTAAGGCTAATGGAAATTACCGGAAACTGTCCCATGTACTTCTCGCACAGCTCCTTCTCTCCGGAAATTTTCAGTCCGTCAAACAATGTCTGATCACACCCGATTTCAAAGAAGGATTTCAGCATACTCATATTTAAGCTCTTCCCAAAACGCCTGGGACGGGTAAAAAGATTTACCTTACCCCAGCTGCGGAGAAGTTCTGCAATCATTTCAGTTTTATCTACATAGATTTGGGTGTCAAAAGGTCAATACACCATAAAACTTTGTACCTTGAAAATTTAACACGATATTTCCATTGCCAGCCATATCTGGTATAATGAAACTAT
>JAAWLQ010000263.1 GCA_022797995.1 Lachnospiraceae bacterium | reverse complement strand
CGAAATTTATCAAAAAGCTGAAAGATAAGAAATTGAAGATGCTGTATCAGGAAGCGATTGATAAGATAAGAGAGGACCATACGGTTGGGGAAGCCAAAATCGGAGATCTCACAGGTGTGTATGGGTATGATATTTATTACAATAAAACAAATTATGAGCTGGCATATACAGTAGAGTATCTGGAGGATAAGGTTATTGTTGTGATTATGGCTGGAACCAGAGAAAATTTTTATGACCAGCTGAAGCAGTATATGAGAAAACTATAGTGTTTTATGTGGTAACCAGAGCTCGACCATAGTATCATCAATGGAAAGAAAAAGCGGCTGTTTTTCCAAAGGGCCGGGAGCAGCCCGAACTGCTTTGGACACAGTAACGTCATTCCAGACAGAATGATCAAAGGCATCTGTTTTCAGTGCATAGTAAAACGCATTAAGCGAAGTATCGGACAATCTGGAAATCATATGGCTGTGTGCGAATCGTATATTTTTCAAAATTAAAAAACTGGTTACCTATCATTTTTGGGGTTTTGTCAGGAATCCTGTTTGCTGCTTTGTTAATCTTAACAGCCATTGAGGCACATTAGGAAAAATCCAAAGTTATTTCATTGCAGAAGCTGTTTTTATACCACCTGCTTCACCTGCCAATAAAAAAACATGGGGTGTTCTGACAGTAAATAACCATATGAAAGTATGCGTATCAAATTTAATTGCAGAGAAATAATGTATAATAAAGCCACAGCACTGTGTACCTGTCCTTTAAGTCTTTCGCATATGAGACAGCATTTTGCAGCTTTTCTCCGCCATACTGCTTTTCGAAAGACCGGATATCCAGGTTCACGCTCTCCAGATAGCCGGTCAATTCCGCGGCGGAGGGTGCTTCCGCCAGCACAGCTTTGATTTTCGGCCATTTCGCCCGATAGATCTCCAGCCAGTCCTTCTCATACCAGCCCAGTTTGTCCTGCAGAGCGATAACACCGTCTGCGGCGGCGCCGTATATCCCGTGAATTTTCCCCATCCAGTCATCCCGATTCCAATTCCATGACTCCGGCAGATGCTCCAGCGCAAGAATCTGATCCCGAAGCTTTTGTACCAGGACCGCCGAACAGGCCACGTCGATACCATGCGGAAAGTAAGGTTCGTTATTCAGTATCCCAACCACCTCAAAAAAGTGTGCAAAATGGTGTTCGCTGCCGGAGGCGGGACGGGAGTTGCCCACATAGGCCATGGCGATGCCGACGCCCACCAGGGCTTCCATAAGCAGCCTGACCGCCTGCGGGTCGCGATTCAGAAGCTGTGGTCCCAGATCTTTTACCTTACATAGCATATCGTATGTCATATCATACACAGCTTCACAGAAATATTCGTCGTTTACCAGCGCGCTCAGCTTCCAGTCGTTCAGGCAGGAGTACTTTCCCAATATGTCGCCGTAGCCAGACTGTATCAGTTCTATGGGCGCATTCTTTAACACGTTCACATCCCCCAGGATGACTTCGGGTACATGAGCGCTGTACGTGACTTTCATGTTCCCGATGATCATGGCGGCGCCCACAGAGGCATAACCGTCCATGGAAGGAGCGGTGGCCACGATTGCATAGGGCAGCCCTTTCGCAAAGCTCACATATTTGCACAAATCCTGTATGACACCGGCGCCGACGCCGAGAATCAGATCGGTTTTGGGAGAAAGCGCATCTTTCAGCCGGGCGATGGCGGCTTCGTTGGGGATGAGCACACCGTCATCCTGATAGATCAGCCGGCGCTGTATTCTGCTATCCAGCAGCTCCGCTACAGTGTTGCCACAGACGGCATAAGTGTTTTTATCCGCTACAAGCAGGATACTTTTATAGCCGCCCAGTACCGCCGGCAGCTTTTCTAATACACCTTCCCCAATCAGGACTGATTTGACAGAGCAGCGGTGAGTTTTTCCGCAATCACAGGTTTTAGCTTTTAATAATTCCTGAAAATTCATATGTGTTCTCCTTGATTTTCATATTTGGCAGGAAAATCATATTATTATGAAAGTCCTGTAACTTGCCTGCGGAAAACCGCGCAAAGAAAGCTGTGCGCCAAATAGCATGCTCAAAGTCGGTCTTCCGACTTGCGGGTTTGTGTGCATCTTCACAGTGAACCTCCAGGCAATTGATCACAGTAGATGCCGGACTGCTTCCGGGAAATTCCGATAGTCATCCACAGGGATAAAAGGGAACTCCGATTCATATACGCTGGCATCATTACCTCCGGGTCCGTAATCATCTCCGATAAAGACTACCTCCCCGGGCAGGTAATGATGCTCCTGACAGTAGAGCCTGAGGGCATAGTACTTATTATACGGTTTTGGAGCCATATCAAAAGAGGAAGAACCGCCCACGAACACATTGTAATCGAAAAATACCTTCCGTACTTCCTGAATCATGGCCCGGCGTTTCCTTCTGTCCGGGTCAAAGGCAAGCTTCTCGGCGGGGAAGGCCTCGGTCCCCAGAAGGGGAAAGGTGATACAGCCGGAGGGGTGGTATTCCACTGATTCGCCGCGAAAATTCATCAATCCGCACATAGCTCGAAGCCCTGCCGCTCTTTTTTCTATCTCAGTGCGGACACAGGGAATGGTCTCATCCCGGAGAAGCTCCAGCCGTCCCGTGTTCTCACGGTAGACGGCATATTGCATTCCGTAATTCCCGATGATATCTATGGGGTATTGTTCCAACTGATTCCAGATGCGCAGACACTGCCCGGCGCCTGCCATCAGTAGCTTATAGCACTCTGCCAGCCGGTCCAATACCGCCCTGTTAGGGGCTTCCAGCTTTGTCTTATGCTGTGTCAGGGTTCCGTCCAGATCCAGGACGATCAGTCTGATAGTGTCCATATTCCCTCCCGGTATCGTCGCGGCGCAAACGCCTGAAACTGTGGTAAAACACTAATTGCCGTAAAAACGAAAATTGTCAGAATACAATAATTACCACTAAATTACAAATGGTTGTAAACAGCAGCGAATTGCAACAAAACCACAATTGGGTAAAGCGCCTTTGTCGCACCTCATATGTAAATCATAATATAAGGAGAATTTTAATACAAGAACCGGCGCAAAAAATGAGAAACAATCATTTTCGATCAGCAACGTTTCAGACAGGCCGCCGGACTGCCATCTGCCGTTTATGCTTTGGAGAACAGGAAACATCCGTTTTTGCTCATAGTCTGGTAAAATCCGGAAAAATCTGTACCGGTATCGAAATCTGTTGCCATGTAATCCAGATCCTGGAGCCGGCAGACCGTATATGCCGCATTTTTTCCCAGCTTGGAATGGTCGCAGAGCAGCACTTTTTTGCGGGCGTGTTCGAATACGGCCTGCCGAAGGTGGGTTCCCTCTTCGAAATAATCTGTGACAAGGCCCTCTTCATTTAGCGCGCTGGTGGAAAAAAAGGCATAGTCCACATTGAAATCCGCCATGTATTTTTCCGCCTGTCTGCCCACAAAGCTGCAGGAACTGTTCTGCAGACAGCCGCCGGTACAGTAAGTCTTAATATTGCTCTGGTAAAGCAGGTTGCAGACGGCGATGCTGTTGGTGATCACGGTGAGGTCCTGCCTGTGTCTGAGACATTCCACCATATACTGTGTGGTAGTGGATTCGTCTATGAAGACTACATCCCCATCCGCAACGAGGGTAGCGGCCAGGAGACACAGCTGATTTTTCTCCAGGGTATGGGTGGAGAGGCGGAAGGGAAAGGGGGTGTCAGGACGGTTGGCGTCCAAAAGAACAGCGCCGCCGCGGCAGCGTCTGATGTAGCCTTTTTTCTCAAGATCTGCCAGATCCCGACGGATGGTAGGCAGACTGGCATACAGCGTTTTGCTCAGCAGCACGGCGCTGCAATAGTCTCTGTCCTGTAAAAAACGGATTATCTGCTCCTGGCGTTCTTCTTTCAGCATCTTATTCTCTCCTGTTGATCCCATGATGTGATATCCCTATTTTAAGGTATTTGCCACCATATGTCCAGTCGTTCTCAAGCCCCTTCGTGTGCTTATACAGGATATTGAGCTGAAAAGACCTGATATCGCTGTGACCGCAGATGAAAAACTGCGGAAGCGCTGACTTTACCTTATAGGAAAGTCCGTTGCCAGACGGACATGGAATCAGTAAGGTGCCGAAGGCACTTTTTTATAACGGGATAACCTTCCCCGGAAGCATCAGGAGAAAAGCAATGACGCCGCCCAGGGCATAAATGCCGTTGATCACCAGGCAGAGCTTCATAACAGTATGCTGTACTTTGAAGCAGGCATAGACAACCGCATTGAAAATACCGCTGAAAATCATGAAAGCCGCGTAACAGGATATCATGATTTCAGCCGCGGGGGATTCCAGAGCCCAGGGAAAGGTGCGCAGGTACAGAATGGTCCACGGTAAGAAGAGCATCAGGACACAGACGGCAGTTAATATGGTATTTCTGGTTTGATTTTGTTTCATATTGTTTTCCTCGACTTTCTGTTATTTGTTTTGTTATATTTTGAATAGATTGCTTTGAAAAATGGCAGCTCAGCGTCGCTCCGCTTTTCCGTATCTGAGACAGGATATCGCCAGGCACAGCAGGGTAACGCCTATGGCAATGGGAAGCAGAGGGAACAGCTGCACTCTGGTATCGAAAACTTCGGGGGCAATTTTCCCATATTCCGTCATCAGGATGTAGAAGGGATAATCCATGGGGTAGCAGTACCAGATTTCGGTATTCAGCATCAGTACCGACGGAACAACGGAAGCCAGACCCAGTCCCACGGAAAATATGGGGGTGCGAATGCAAATGCTGATCATCCAGTATGCGGAAGCCATGGGCAATGCGGCCAGGTAAATCAGCGAGGCTGCCCGGCACACATAGGGAAAGGGTAATATAAAGTCGTATTCATACAGCTTCGAAGCGATCACCGCAGAGCCATAATAGGCTGCTATGGACAATATCAGCTGTTCAAAGGTCAGGAGTACCATAATCAGGAATTTGGCCAGGCATATTCTGGCCGGACTGACCGGAAGAGAGAGGCATTTTAAAAGCCCCCTTCCGGAACTTTCCGTCTGGTTCAGCAGTACGCCGCAGATGATCAGCGTGGCGGGAATCATGAACCAGGCCATACCCATATAGCCCTGGATAAAATAGTTGTATTCCGGGGAAACTTCATAAGTGTTCATAATAAAATTGACATTCGCATTCATGGCGGAGGGAAACCACATCATAACCGCAGGAATCAGCAGAATCCAGAATATTCTGGAACGGCGTATTTTCAGCAGTTCCACACCTGTCAGGGAAGGCAGTTTCATTTCGTTAAAGACTTCGGATTTCATGTTAATTCTCCATTCTTGCCCGGTTTATAAATACAGGCAGACTCAAACTCTTATTTTTACGGCTTTAATATCGTACGCTCAATTGATGGCTTTCATTGTCGCTTCCTTAATTGGGGCATGGACCAACGTACTTCAAAAGAAATGCGACAGTTTCAACAAAATGTCGATATCTTACGATAAACGCCTGATTTTCTGATAAATGGCCTCCAGCAGGCAGAACAGGACTATCTCGACCGCAGAACCTGCCAGCATGTGGAGGGTCTGTGTATGAGAGAGACGATGCAGCATCCGGTAGGGTGATGCAAAAGGCATGAAAGCCATAATCTCATTGCCTGAAGGCAGCATGGAGGCCATGAAGACCAGAATCACACCTGTTCCAAGGCAAATCCACATGTTACGGCATATGGATGAGATGAACAGCATGGCTGCCGTGGTGGGCAGCATCAGGGCAAATTCGAAGGCAAGCCCTTTTAAAAGGAGCATTCCGCTGCCGGGACTGTCCGGAAACCAGTGCATACAGCAAAGCAGCAGGGAAATGGCTTCCAGGCATAGGGGAAGCAGGCAGGATAATATCAATATTCCCAGCTTACCCAGAAAGAGGAAAAATGGCGTCACAGGAAGTGTCTCCGCTTTCTGAATGGCATTTCCCTCGTATTCCGTGTGATAGAGGATACAGGCCCCGC
>JAAWLQ010000262.1 GCA_022797995.1 Lachnospiraceae bacterium | reverse complement strand
GGGGGGGGTTATGATATTTAGATATCATTATCTTTAGAGGAAAATTATGAAGAAAACAATTTTTTTTTATGCAAACTTTAGAACCTATGACCATACATTAGGAATTACGAGAAAAGTCTATTCCGAGATTGATGCATTTAGAAAACAAGGATATGAAGTATATTATTCGGGATATAAGGCGGATGGCGTAGCAATTTTTAATGATAATGATGAAGTGATTTCAGAAAAAAAGTATCTGCTAAATATCGGGATGCTTAACCATATTCTGCGGAGAAAAATGATTATGGACTTATGCATAGACTTTATGAAGCAATACAGTGGTGATTTTGAATTCAGTTATGCAAGATATCATTTCTTTGACCGGGAATATATAAAATTGTTAAAAACCTTAAAAAGCAAATCTCAGAAAGTAATCGTAGAGGCCCATTCCGCACCAAAATTTGCAAAGAGTTTTTCGCCTATGACTTACGTGGCCTGGAAGGATAAAAGATGGAATAAGAAGGCAAAACAGTATGTGGATTTGGTGGCGTCTATGTCTGATGAGGACAAGTTATGGGGCATACATACGGTTAAGATTTCTAACGGAATTAATGCAGACCAGATTCGGATACATAACTATAACGGAAATGAAGATGAAATAAATCTTATAGCAGTATCCTTTGAAGGTCCAGTTCATGGATATGACCGTGTTTTAAGAGGAATCAAAGAGTATTATAAAAAAGGCGGGACTAGAAAAATCACGTTTCATATCGTTGGCTCTGTTCTGCCATCAACAGAGAGTCTGATTACAAAACTTGGGCTGGAAGATAATTGTGTGAAATATGGTCCCAAAGCTGGAAATGAGTTGGATGATATTTATGATAAAGCAAATCTTGCGATTGGTTGTTTGGCAAACCATAGGATAGGGTCTTTTTTTGGTTCCGCTTTGAAAACAAAGGAATATATCGCAAAAGGTATTCCTTTTATATATGGATGGAGAGAAAAAGTATTAGAGAATTTCAAATATGGGAAGCGTTTTGAACTTTGTGAAGAACCGATAGATATGTTTTGTGTCATAGAATTTTATGACGCTTTATCTAAAACGAATCTTGCAGAAAATATCAGAGCATGCCTGTCATACAGAGATACCTGGGAATACCAGATGCAGGTTGTGGTAAATGCTTATCGGGCTCTTTTATAAGCATATGGAGGTACGAGATGTACAGAAAAATTCGACTGACTTGGTATGAAAGAGTAATGAGAACAAAAGTGCAGCACTATAATCCAGAAAAATACTGGAAAAGAAGAAATACCATCCTGAAATATAGGGGGGGGGGTAATGAATAAGGTTGTATGCACCTATCTGCTATATTTGATAAAGCGTGATGATGCATTTAATAATGCATCGCTGGGGACACATTTAGGTAAAGGGGCAGCTTTTGCCAGCGTACCACGTATGCCGCACGGACTCAACGGCATTATCGTATCTCATAATGCTGTGATAGGAAAAAATTGTTGTATTTACCATCAAGTAACGATAGGAGAAGGTGATGAGGATGTTGACGGCGCGCCTGTGATAGGTGATAACTGCTTTATAGGAGCTGGGGCAAAAATCATCGGAGACATCAGAATTGGTAATAATGTAAAAATAGGAGCAAATTGTGTTATCACAAAAGATGTGCCGGATAATGCAACGGTTGTATTAGAGCAGCCAAGAATAATTGTCAGATAGTTTTTTATCAGGTAATCTTATAGGAGTATTATTGATTATGTATAAGCAAAGAAACAGAAGGATAGATTTTCGCCATGTAAAAATTGATAGTTTCATCCTTTTTTTTGCGCTGATTATTACAGTACTGACTGGTTCAGCGATTGCACACGGAGATACCACACTCTTTACTCTGCCGGAAAGGCGGATATATGCGTATACCATACTAGTTTCACTTGCTGCAATGCTGTTTCTGATGGTGATGTTTCATAAATACTGCCTAAGTAAACTGATGCTCATTCCCTTTATATATGCCATGTTTTACGCATTTGATGTATATGAAAATTCTTTGAGTCATTTATTAGATGCAGGATATATGTTTATAAGATTGCTGCCGCTGTTTATGCTGACTCCTAATCTGCGAATGAATTTATTCAGATGGTACAGAAACATACTTATCATTTTTTCAGTGATTGGCATTTTTTGTTATTTGTGGTATCTGTTTCGAATGCCGGGCTTATATGATGTTGTAGATTATTATACAGGGCCCGGGTCAGGTGCATATTATATTAATTTCAGACTTTGCTACCTGTTTTCGGAAGGCCGCACGTTGAGGCTGTGCTGCTTTTTTAATGAACCTGGGTATTTGGGAACTATTCTGGCATTAATACTTTGTGCTGAAAGATTTGATTTAAAAAAGAAAGGGAATGTGATTTTATTAATTGCGGGATTTCTCTCTCTTTCCGTAGCATTTCTATTTATTTGTGCTATCTATTTTATGTTAATTATGTATAAAAGACCGAAAGTATTTCTTTTGCTGGTATGTGTAATCATGGCATATTTTTTTGTGCTGCCCATCATTGCAACAGGAGATGGTGCAATTGCGATTTTAGCGAAAAGAATGATAATTACGGAGGAAGGCGTGTCTGCAACGCAAAGGTCAAGCGGCGTGATTGATTTAGCTATACTTGATATGTTATCCAGTAGAAATGCAATATTTGGCTATGGATATGGTTACATATCAACACTGCATATTTCAAGCGGAATTTCAACATTTAAAACATATATCATTCACTATGGCTTTGGCGGGTTTGCAGCAATATTCGGAACAGCGTTTCTAATGCTGTTGAGAAAGAGCCGGGAGAATGCGTTTGCCGTCATATTCGTTATCTGTGTGTTTGCGAGCGTTTATCAAAGACCAGACATATTCACATATCCATATATGGTTATTTTAATTGGTGGAGTGGATAATCTTGAGCAGCTTAAATTACGGGCAAAATATAAAACAGAGCCAGAGGGATTATAACATGAAAGTGCTTTTTTACATACATTTCCTGACAATTGGCGGGGCAGAAACCATAGTCGTAAATTATTTAATTCACTTAAAAGAGAAAGGCATAGATGTTGTACTTGTTGTAATCAGACATGTAGACACTTTTTTGGAAAAACGTGTCAGAGATGCCGGAATAAAGATATATGTTTTAGAGGAAGCGTGCAAAATAAAAAAACTCAGCGGTTTAAAATGGAGAATTCATAGAAATTTTATTGGCTATGAAAATAAATGGAATGCTGTCATTCAAACTGAAAAACCAGACGTATTGCATATGCACACCTTTATTGATACCTTAAAAAGAGTAAATTTTCCATGTAATAAAATGGTTTTTACATTTCACTCAAACGTTGAAAGGTCACTTCGTTTATCCTCAGCTGAGAATAAACGGTTATTAGAGGAATTTTCAGAGAAAGGGATGACTTTTTTTGCCTTGAGTGATATTGCATCAAAAGATATAAAGAGAATTTATGGGACAGATAAAATTATAAAAATACCCAATGCAATTGATATCCAAAAAATTAGGGATAACAAAATTGATAGAAATTGTTTTTTGAGCAGACTGAATATTCCCCAGGATGCATTTATTTTAGGTCATGTGGGAAGATTTCATCCCATAAAAAATCATGAAAAAGTAATAAATGTATTTAGAGCTGTCAACAACATGCGTCCTAATGCGTATTTGCTCCTTGCAGGAGGAGATGTTGACCTGAGAATGAATCAAATAAAAAAAATGGTCTGTGAATATGGAATAGATGAAAATGTACGATTCTTAGGCGTTTGTGAGAATACTCCCCAAATAATGTCCGTATTCGATGCATTTATTTTGCCCTCATACTCTGAGAGTTTTTCTCTTGTGACAATTGAGGCACAGGCATTGGGAAAAAGATGTGTGATATCAGACCAAGTGCCGGAAGAAGTCGTCTGCAATCATAATTGTTTTCGATTAAGTATAGATAAACCCGATGAAGAATGGGCGGCATTACTACTCAGTGATTCCGTAGTCGATACGCAAAATGAATTGTCAGATTTTGACATGGAACATGTGATACAAAAAATGACGGAGGCTTATCAGTATATTATTTCAAATGATTCCTAAATATTAGAAAGTGGGTAAGTATGAAATATTTTATTATCACAATTGATACGGAGGGTGATAATCTTTGGAGCTGGAGCGAGGGTGATAAAATAACCACCGAGAATACAAAGTATCTGCAGAGATTTCAAAATTTATGCGAGCAGTATGCATTTAAACCAGTTTGGTTATCAAACTATGAAATGATAGAAAACAAGGAATATGTGAAATTTATTCAAAGAGTGGAGGAGACAAACACAGGAGAGTTAGGTATGCACTTACATGCCTGGAATACGCCTCCGAAGTTTGATTTGCCTGTTGTCCAGACAGGAGCGCCATATCTGATAGAATATCCTTTCGAGGTTATGGAGCAAAAAATAGAGTATCTGACGAATCATATTTATGAATTGACCGGCCTGAAACCTACAACCCATAGAGCTGGAAGATGGGCAATGAACCAAGATTATTATGACTTATTAATAAAATATGGCTACGAGGTGGATTGTTCTGTGACGCCGCACATTGATTGGGCAAAATCAGTGGGAAGGTCAGAAGGAGTCGGTGGAAGCGACTACTCCAATTCTCCAGAAAAACCTCATTATGTGAGAAGTACTGCGAATGATGGAGAAATACTTGAGGTTCCTGTCAGCATTCGAACTTCACATAAATACTTTATGCCAGCTCACATCACTTGGAAGACAATTGCTGGAAGTCTGTTAAGTTTAGCTAGAGGAAATATCCTTTGGTTAAGGCCCAATGGGTACAACTTAAAACAGATGAAATATTTAATCAGGGAAATTTCAATTTCAGATGATGAATATCTGATGTTTATGCTGCACTCCTCAGAGCTGATGCCCGGAGGAAGCCCAACATTCAGAACAGAAGAATCAATAGAAAAACTATATTCCGATTTAGAGATAATATTTGATATGGTATCAAAGAATTTTAGGGGCATTACTTTGCGGGACTATGGGAGAAATTATTATGGGAATTAGAGCATTCATAGGCAGAAGCCGACTTGAGAGGAATCCAGTTTCTTACTGGAGAAAGAAGGGCGTAAAAATTGGAGAACAATGTGAGATTTATGCAACAACTTCTTTTGGGTCAGAACCGTATTTGATTCGCATAGGCAGTCATGTGCGTATCAACAGCGGTGTGGTTTTTGTGACACATGACGGAGGGGTATGGACAGTCAGGGACCTGTATCCCGAATATTCGGATATAGATTTGTTTGGCAGGATTACAGTAGGCGATAATGTTCATATTGGGACAAATGCAATTATAATGCCTGGTGTTACCATAGGGAATAACTGTATTATCGGATGTGGGGCCATTGTCACGAAAGATATTCCTGATAATTCAGTGGCAGCAGGCATACCTGCGAGAGTAATCGAGGATATTGATACTTATGTGAAGAAAAATAAGGAATATTTCGTACATACGAAAATGTTTCGCAAAGAGGAGAAAAGAAAATTTATAGAGAGTCGTTATTAGCAAATGAAAAGTAGAGATATGAAAACAAATAACAGTGGAGCAAAAATTACATCAGGACTTTTATGGACTTATGGGGAACGTATCACAGCTCAGGGCATTTCATTAATTGTGTCGATTATTTTGGCACGGCTATTGTCTCCGGAGGAATATGGCATCATCTCAATTGTAATGATTTTTATTACGATTTGTGATGCTTTTGTGGTAGGAGGATTTGGAAATGCGTTGATACAAAAGAAAGATGCGGATGATATTGATTTTTCAACGATGTTTTACTGCGGGTTGATACTATCCGTTTTCTTATACTGTATTTTGTTCGTTTGTTCCCCAAGTATTGCCGCATTTTATGATAAGGAAATTCTTGTTCCTGTAATTCGGGTTTTGGCAATTAGAATACCTGTATCTGGGATTAATTCCATCCAACAGGCCAGGATTCAGAA
>JAAWLQ010000261.1 GCA_022797995.1 Lachnospiraceae bacterium | reverse complement strand
TTCCATTGGGCTATTATATCCTTTTCGTTATACATTTTTCCTCCAATTATAGTGCAGGAGGGTTAAAATATAGTCGCCCTCCTGTTCAATTTATACTGATAATATCCTGATTTCTTCATCTTAATCATCCCTTTCTGTATATATTTGAACTATGCAATACATTATACTTAAATTGCATAGTTTCATTCAGGCATATTTTCTATTGCCACAAAGAGATTATAATATAGCTTAAACTATATAGCAATCACTACATCTCTAATTGTTAGTATCCTCTTCTTCAATGTTTTTAAAGTTCTCCTCCCGCCAGACAGGGCCTGTCTGGCTCCAAAACAATGCCAGCACACATTTTCTCCTTAAACACTTTCATAACATGATGCTGGCACAAGGAAAAACGTTTATTCAATAACAAGAACGTTAGTCCCACCAACAATAATAAACGGACTGCTGCTCATGGGATAGTTCTGTAATTGAAATCAAATCCCCATTATCCCCAATAAGGAACGTTGGTTGTGAAAAGTCTGTTTCTTCTCCAATATCACTCGGAAATATATCCTTTGGTTCATTAAAAATCTGCTTTATTTCCGCAAGCGATAATTTACTGAAAATAATCAGAGTATCTGCGGTTATAACCTTGTCTTTATCTTCCAATCCATAAACCTGCACAAAGATTTTTGCCGTTTTATCTTCATTGATTACATTTTCAATCAAGGCAATATATCCATGCTTTCCCTCAAGACATTCACAACAAAAATCCGTAAAATCATCTGCCGGGTCCAGATAGTCTTTATATGAGAACCAATAATTATTTGTATAGTTGCTCTTCATCTTATCCGTTTTCAGCAACGTTAAAATAGAGCCTTTTTGTAGATTATTCATGTTTCCGCTCCTTAAAGATAATAATGTCTCGTCTTTCCGCTTCTTTGAAAATAAAATTATTGATTATTGAAGCAGTCAAGATTTAACCCCTCTCCAATACATGAAATAATATCGTGGTGATTGAAGCCAATAATCCATTGATATTTTTTTGAAACAATATAATAATCTAACCAGCCATTATCCAGAAAAGCCGTATGATTTAGTAAATCAAGGACTTTTACTAATTCAGATACATAACTTTCAAATATCCAAAATTCTTCTCCACAATACCAATCGCCGCCCTTGTCGATTAGAAAATAAACCATTTTATTTTCTTCTTTTATAATTTGGGGCAAAAAATGAAACCATGTTGTGTAATCAACCGCATAGCATCCGAGAAGATTTTTCATGCTTTTAGGACTATAACCATTCGTATTAGCCCAATGCAGCCCGTTTTTCCATATTTTTGTTTTATCTGCATATTTATCTGCAATCTTCTGGTATATATTCTCCCACTGGCTTCCGCTCACTTTACGAAAGCGTTCCTTTGATATGCCACATTGCGTGACCACTTCATGTTCTAATCGAAATATGCCGCTTTTTTTATCGGATTTCATATTTTCCTCCAAATACTTTATCAGCAATTTCCACGATCTTACTGCCATTGAAAGAAATTGTTCCCTCATGCGAAACATATATCAGCCATTTTTCTGTATCGTCAAAATCAAAAGTTTCTACATACCACGGAAACTCATATCCATCTTCATCTTTTTCTTAAAGCAGTGTGTGAATATCATCATCCTCAAAATATTCTAAGTGATCCATTTAAAAAGTATTTACATTTACTATGCCACAGGGTAAACCTTACTTCCCAGGAGGCAAAGGCCATGGCTGACGTCATTAAGCCTCTGCTGGCACAGGGACAGTCCCCTTTTCAGATCGTCACGAACCATCCGGAACTGGGCATCTCGGAAAAGACCCTTTACAATTACATCGAAAACGATGTGTTCCACGAGACTGCCGGCATTACTGTCATGGATTTGCGCCGCCAGGTTTCCCGTAAGATTTCCGCAAAGAAATCCAAAGGGTATAAAAAGAGGGCTGACCGTAAATATCTCAAAGGACGCACTTATAAGGATTACAGGGAATACATCTCTGAATATCCTGATGTCTTTGTCACGCAGATGGATACTGTCTATAATGACGAGACCGGCGGCCCTTTTATCCAGACCTTTCAATTTGTGAATGCCGGTGTCCTGTTTGCCGTCTATCACAAAGTCAGGACCGCACAGGCCATGAAAGACGGCGTTGACTTTCTGGAATCCGTCCTGGGCACAGGGCTCTTCAGAAAATACGTCCATGTCCTGCTTACTGACAGAGGCTCCGAATTTACTGCTGCCGATGCCATGGAGGCCGGGGCTGACGGCACAAAAAGAACTCGGGTATTCTACTGTGACCCCATGCAGTCCGGGCAGAAAGGCTCGCTGGAGAACAAACATATCGAGCTCAGGTACATCCTTCCAAAAGGCACGGACCTGAGAGACCGGACAGGAGGCTCTCAACCTGGCCCTCAGCCATATCAATTCCGCCCCGGTTGAAAAACTCGGCGGGAAAAGCCCTCTTGACCTGGCCGACTTCATGTACCATGACCTGTATGAAAAACTGGAGGCATTCGGCATCCATAAGATAGAGAAAGATAAGGTTATTCTCAACCCTTACCTTCTCAAAAAATAAATATCCGCAGGCGGCTGTCAGGGCGGCTCCATATACCCTTACCCAAGTGGAATTTAGTCCTACACCCCCAAAAAGTGCAACTAAAGTCCGCTCTTTTGGCATGCGTTAAAATGCCCTTATTTCCTGTTACGTACATACCTGCTGACTTAAGTGTAACATTAAATGCAACTTTTTAAAAGATAAAAGTAACATTTACCCTTTTCTGCAAGAGTAAATGCTACTTCTCTAACTGCCGTTTTCAAAGTGGGAATAAACTTTTCACTTCATCCTCCTTGAAATCCCAATATATTTATAAATCACATTGTGTTATTACCCTTCTACACAGCAGGTTAATTCAAAACATAAATATATATTATAACAGGCATTTTCCGATTTATTTACTACCACTTCTACACAAAGGACAATGTTATCCCGTTACACTGCTTTCTAAAAATACGATTTTCCTCTGCAGTTTCTCTCTCAGCCTGACCATCCAATCTGGTTCATTTGGATATTCTTCGTCAATACAGCGAATTAATCTTGCGTAAGAATACAGATTGCAGAATCTGCGCATCAGTTTTAACTTTTCAGCATAATCTGGTTCTAACATTTTTACACTTTGATACCCTCGCAGGAAAATAGTTTTTGCGTTCAGTTTCCTGTCATCTGGAATATTCTCCAGCAATGCTTCCAGAGCCTGTTCCAAATCAAGTAAAAAGAAATGATACATACCATCTTCAAAGTCAATTGCTGTGCAGCATTGTCTGGTTTCATCCCAGAATACATTATCCGGCTCAAAATCGTAATGAACCAATCCAAAAGAATCACTTGTCCGGGGAAGCAAGTCCAACGCTTGCTGAACTTCCGCCAACTCAACCATCATCTTGTTGGGAGCATTGTATTTTTCCAGTGTTTTCCTAATCCATATCAGGACGTCACGATATGTCCATTTTCTGATTTCCGGGGAATATTCAGCGGATAACATATGAAGCTGTCCAAGAGCCTTTCCATACACATACACAATATGTTCGTTACGGTCGGTATCTTCAATAGAAATTCCGGCAACACCCTTAAAAACACTTGCATAATATTTTCCCCAAATTGAATCAAGTGTTACGACAAGTTCACCTGAATTGGATGCAACAGGAATTGCGGCAGGGTAACTCCTGCTTTGCAGATAGCACAGGAATTCTAATTCACCTTTTAGATTGTTCTCCATTTTCTCCGACGCAGGAGATAAACGCAGAAACCGCATATTTCCCTGCCATAAGAAAGGGTAGACTGCATTTGATGAAATTCTAAAATGTTGCAGACAATCACCAAGAGTCTCTGTATCGTATTCCCAACTTTTCAAAGCAAGCTTTACAAGTTCATAATTTTCATATAAATATTTTAATTTTAGCATACAAGTCCTTTCTGAAAACTCCTGCCATTGTTTTATTCAATCACGTTCAAATTTCGGTTCGAACGAATATCCTTCTTTCAGCAAAATGTACCTCGTGGAAATTCCATAATACTTCTAAATTCAATATTCAAATACTAAATTCCTCTAAAACCATTTACACGGAATGTTCAGGAAATGATCATCATTTTCTTGAAAACCTATTTTCTCATAGAAACCCTTTGCTGAATCAGTTTGTACCAACCATTCTGAACTCCCACAAACACCCCTGCATCTTCTCACTAATTCTGAACCTATCCCCTTATTTTGAAATTCTGGTAAAACAGCTAAATCATAAATTATTGAGCGAAAATGTAAATCACTTAGTACCCTTACACATCCTACTAATTGTTCATCTGACCATGCGGAAAATACAAATGTTGAATTTATGAAACCAATATTAAAATTATCAATCATCGCCTGCGTTGTTTCTTCTTCGGCCGCCCAACCTACAGCAAGGAATAATTGATACAACTCTTTACAAGGTAAATCTTTCTGTGTTCTATATTCTATACTCATCATATTTTCCTCCACGAATTCTGATTTCTTCATTTGATTGTACCAGGCCGCTTACGCAACGGCAAGATTTAATAAAATATTCCGCTAAATCCTCTTCTCTTTTGGAATTGAAAAGACCTTGGGAGAGAAGGGGAAAAACCTCTTTTCTTGCAAGGTCTGATACTTTTTATTCTGTTGGAGCGAAAACCAAATTTTGATTATGGGGTAAATGGCTCCCACTATAACAATATTTACTATTCGAACTCCTCGGCGGATAGCTTGAACTGACTGTTTTTTCCCCATTTTTCAAGCATATATTATCCATATTCTTCAAAAAGTGCTCTTGTATTTGTAGCAGTAATAATTTTTAGAGCCAAAATAGAGCCACAAAATTATTTATACATATGTCTCTTATCTCTTAAAGACAACTTAAGCTCATCCCATCGAAAACTATCTGCTATTGCATATATCTCTTTGCAAAACTCCTCTGATATACGAATACCTCTTGCATTAACTATCCACATTAAATCTTCTCGCACTCCCTTTCGATTTAAGAATTCACCCATCATCTCTAATTTACATAATTTAATTGCAGTTTCTTCTGACTCTTGAAATACTTTTCTAATTGTCACATTATGTAAAATAATTCTAATAGTCCCTCTATAATGAATCAAAACCATGGACTCATTTTGACAGATTTCGTATAAACTTTTTATAAACATATTTTTTTGTTTCATGGAAATTCGAACTTCTCTCTCTAATCCCTGATGACTTAATATTTCAAGGCACTCTGCTATCAATCGTTCACAAACCTTTATCTCTCCCAACAACATAAAATTATATGAAAGCTCAATTATTTCACCAAATATCCTCTGTATATTATCATTTCTCTTACAATTCAATAAAATTTTTTCGATATTTTCCTCAAAATAACACCTCCTTATAATGTGCGCTACAGTTTCACGATCACCACGATAAACAAGTTTTCTAACAATTATATTATAAAATCGAAGCGTAAACTCTAGGTTATACTCATACATAAACCCATGCCGAAATCTTCTGTCAGGAAACTCCATAAATATTCTTTCAATTTCATCATTTCTTAACATTATATAATCTAAAATGTCTAAAGAAAGTTCCATGGTTAAATAGGCTAAATAACTCCTTCTATCAAACCGCCTTTCCATGTATCCATAATCATTATATCCGAATACAATTTCTTTTAGCAAAAAACTTTTTACTACATGATCGTCATATCTAATAATTTTCTTTTTCAAAAGAAAATTAACAAGCAAATAATATGCAAAAATATATTCTTCATCTCCTTCTCTTTGGCAATACGTACTATATTCCTCAAGTATACTAACAATTTCATACTGCGAAATATTTCCTTGATTTAAACTTTTCAATATGTAATTCCATATATATCTTGCTTTTATATCTAATTTACTTCGACTCATAGCATCAATTATTTTATCTTTTTCTCCATTTCCAATTAATGCACCCATAATACTATA
>JAAWLQ010000260.1 GCA_022797995.1 Lachnospiraceae bacterium | reverse complement strand
AGATGCTTTTTCCGCAGGCAAAAGGATTGATCCACGGCGGTGATTATAATCCGGAGCAATGGCTGGACAGGCCGGACATTCTGGAGGAGGATGTGCGCCTGATGAAAAAGGCAGGCATGAACAGCGCCACGCTGGGGGTATTCTCATGGTCTGTTCTGGAACCCATAGAGGGAGAATTCCATTTTGAATGGCTGGAGGAAATCGTGGAAAGGCTGTATCAAAACGGGATATACACCATATTGTCCACACCTTCCGGCGCGAGGCCGGCCTGGCTGGACGCGGCATATCCGCAGGCCATGCGCGTGGACCGGCTGGGGATGCGCGCCCATCATGGCGGAAGGCATAACCATTGTATGACCTCTCCCATATACCGGGAAAAAGTGGAGATTATCGACCGGAAGCTGGCGGAGCGGCTGGGCTCCCATCCCGGTGTGATTATGTATCATATTTCCAATGAATTCAGCGGGGAGTGCTTCTGCCCGCTCTGTGTAGGGAAATTCCGGGAGTATCTGGCTGAAAAATACGATCATGACATCGAAAAGCTGAACGCCGCCTGGTGGGCTGCCTTCTGGAGCCACCGTTACAACAGCTTCGACCAGATCGAGCCGCCCTTTGCAAATGGGGAGAACAGCGTCATGGGGCTGAATCTGGAGTGGAAGCGTTTTACCACTCTGAATACCAATGATTTCATGAAACACGAGATCAGCGTGCTTCGGAGCGTGACGCCGGATGTTCCGGTGACGGCGAATTTCATGCGTCTGTTCGGCGGACTGGATTACCGGAAGATGGCGCCGGAGCTGGACGCGATCTCATGGGATAATTATCCCCTTTTTCACAACGACTGGGAGTCCTTTGAAGAGACCATGTATGAGACGGCTTTCCAGCATGCGGTGATGCGTTCTCTGAAACGCGGCACCCCGTTCATGATGATGGAGAGTGCGCCGGGACTGGTAAACTGGCAGCAGGTGAATAAGCTGAAACGGCCCGGTGTGCACCGGCTTGCCTGCTTACAGGCGGTGGCCGGCGGGTCCGATACCGTGCAGTATTTCCAGTGGAGAAAGGGCCGTGGGTCCTTTGAACAGTTCCACGGTGCGGTGGTGGATCATATAGGCACCGGCGATACCAGGATATTCCGGGAAGTGGCGGAGGTGGGCGAGCTTCTGAAAAAGATTGCTCCTGTGGCGGGGACGCTGGCACAGCCCCGGGCGGCACTTCTGTTCGACTGGGACAACCGCTGGGCCATCGAGGATGTAAAGGCATTGTCTCAGGCTTCCAAAAAATATGAGGACACCTGTATCGATATCTGGAAAGCTTTCTTCCGGCTGGGTGTGGATATGGATGTGGTGGGTTCCGACGAGGACCTGAGCGCCTATGACGTGGTGGTAGCTCCCATGCTTTATCTGCTGCAGCCGGGGACAGCCGGGAATCTGAAAGCCTTTGTGGAGAGAGGCGGACAGCTGCTTGCCACTTATTTTACAGGATATGTGAATTCCGATCAGCTCTGCTACCTGGGCGGGTTCCCGGGAGACGGCCTGAAAGATTTGTTCGGTGTCGTCAGTGAGGAAATTGACTCTCTGTATTCTTCGGACAGAAACGGCATTCGGATGACGGACGGGACCAGGTGGGAAGTAAAGGATTATGCGGAGATTCTCCGGGTACAGGACGCGCAGGTGCTGGGAAGCTATACGGATGACTTCTATCAGGGAAGTGCTGCCGTGACCTGTAAGAATCATGGAAAAGGCAACGCCTACTATGTGGCGGCCAGAATCGCCGGAGAGCAGATGGCGCCGCTTTTTGAGAAAATGCTGACGGATGCGGGAATTCCCGTGAGAAAGCTGCCGGAGGGCGTGGAATATCACATGAGAAGCGGGGAGGAAGGATGCTATGAATTCTATCTCAACTGCACCATGGAGGAGCAGACAGTTCCCGGTGTAAACGGGAAGGATCTGGTGACGGATAGGCAGATAACAGATACGTTGACGCTGAAGGAGTACGGCGTCGCAGTGGTAAGGACTGCTTATGCTATATAACGACAGAATTCGTGCTGCCAGTCGCTAATATTTGTCGATTCACCTGACTCACGGGCGTCAGATGCTATAAACCGGCGGCAAACTTTATCGCTCGTGAGTATACCGTACTGCACTGGCTAAACATATGTGGCTGGCGTTATGTAGTCAGGTTACTCAATATATTGACGCAGGCAGATGATAGAAGGAAATCCCTCTCTTTCATGTACGGCCATACAGGCCAGAGCATGAAGGAGGGGGATTTCCTTTTTCTGCCCTGAATATGATACTTCACTTATAGCTTATACTATATTTCCCCTGAAATCCAAAGCGGTAATTGAAATATTTGCGGGAAACATGTATACTGATTTAAAGTACATTATAAAAAGAACCGCTTTTTCAGAGTTGTGTATCTGCTATAAACAACTTATAATGATACTCATAAACCAGGATTTTTGATTTGCAGATAGTTTAGGAGATATGCAGATATGTCAGAATGGAATTCAGAACAATATTTAAAATTCCAAAATCAAAGAACGCAGCCGGCTATTGACTTGGCCAAAAGAATAGAGATCAACAATCCCAAAAACATTCTTGATGTGGGCTGTGGCCCGGGTAACAGCACAAAGGTGCTGAAAAACGTATTTCCAAATGCTCATATATTAGGAATTGACAGTTCTGAAAATATGATTAAGAAAGCCAGGGAAGTTTATTCTGATATTGCGTTTAAGGTTATGGATATAACAAGTGAAAATCAGGATTTAGAAAACTTTGATATTATTTTCTCGAACGCCTGTTTGCAATGGATACCAAATCACAGAGATTTTATACCGAGGCTGTTCAGTATGCTCAGCAAGGGCGGGGTATTGGCGGTTCAGATACCGATGAACTTTCAGGAAAAGCTTTTTACGATCATGAATGAAACGGTCAAGGATGATAAGTGGGATTTTTCTTCCATGTCGATTGAACCAAATGAAATGTTAAAACAGGAAGAATATTTTGATATTCTTTCCTCGTTGACGGATCATTTTGATATTTGGGAAACGGTTTATTATCACAATATGCCGTCCATCGATGCCATGGTGGAATGGATAAAAGGAACAAGACTTAGACCATACCTTGATGCTTTAAACGGGAATGATGCCGAAAAGTTCATAAATGAAATAACCGAAAAGGCATCAAGGGCTTACAACAGGCAGGAAAATGGGGAGTTCATTTTTAAATTTAGAAGGTTTTTCTTCCTTGCAGTTCGGTGAATGTGAATTTGTATGGCGTTAAAGGACGGAATATACTTTTCAGAATAGAGAAAAAAGAAAGAGAGGAATAAGCAAAATGAAGAAAATAGCAGTATTTTTTGGAGAGGGATACGAGGAGATCGAGGCGCTGACAGTGGTGGATATCTGCCGCAGATGTGGTCTGGAGGTGAGCATGGTCTCCATTACGGAGGAAACCATGGTAAGGGGCTCCCACGGAATCAATGTGCAGATGGACAGCACTTTTTCCGAAGCGAAGTTCGAGGAATACGATATGCTGGTGCTCCCGGGCGGCATGCCTGGAACGAAGAATCTGGAGGCCCATGAGGGACTGATGGCACAGGTGGACGCCTTTTACGGGGCGGGAAAATATATCGGAGCCATCTGTGCGGCTCCCAGCATTTTCGGGCACAGAGGGATTCTGAAGGGAAGGAATGCCTGCAGCTATCCCAGCTTTGAAAGCCATCTGGAGGGGGCAAAGGTCACGGCCGGCCCGGTGGAAATCTCGGATCATGTGGTCACTTCCCGGGGAATGGGAACGGCCATTGACTTTGCGCTGGCCATTGCCGGAATCTTCTGCGGGAAGGATAAGGCCGCACAGATGGCGGAATCCATTGTATACGGAGGGAACAGGACCGTATGATGGAAAAAAGTGCGAAAATATACGTGGCCGGTCATCGTGGTATGGTGGGAAGCGCCATCTGCCGGGCACTTGAGAGAAACGGATACACCAATCTTCTGACCAGAACCCATAAGGAGCTGAATCTGTGCAGGCAGGACCAGGTGGAGGACTTCTTTGCCCTGGAGAAGCCGGAATATGTATTCCTTGCGGCGGCAAAGGTGGGCGGCATCATGGCCAACAGTGAAGCCCTGGCTGATTTTATGTATGAAAATATGACGTTGGAAATGAATGTGATTCATTCGGCCTGGAAAAACGGGTGCAGGAAGCTGCTTTTCCTGGGCAGCAGCTGTATCTATCCCCGGATGGCTCCTCAGCCAATGAAGGAGAGCTGTCTGCTGACCGGAGAGCTGGAGAAGACCAATGAGGCTTATGCGCTGGCGAAGATTTCCGGATTGAAGTACTGTGAGTTCCTGAACCGTCAGTATGGTACGGATTATATCAGTGTCATGCCCACCAATCTGTACGGCCCCAATGACAATTATCATCCCACCCACAGCCATGTGCTTCCGGCCCTGATACGCCGGTTCCACGAGGCGAAGGAGGCGAAGGCGGCGGAAGTGGTGTGCTGGGGGACAGGCTCCCCGCTGAGAGAATTCCTGTATGTGGACGACCTGGCGGATGCCTGTGTCTATCTGATGAATACTTACAGCGGCAACGAAACTGTGAATCTGGGCACCGGGAAAGAGCTGACCATCAAGGAACTGGCGGAACTGGTGGCCAGGGTGGTGGGCTATGAAGGGACCATCAGGTGGGATACCTCCAAACCGGACGGAACCCCCAGAAAGCTGCTGGATGTAAGCAAGCTGGAGAGCCTGGGTTATCATTATACCACGGAGCTGGAGGACGGCATCCGGATGGCCTATCAGGACTTCCTGGAAAATCCTATGCGGGCGGAGCGGTGACGGGAAGGAACCGGAGGCAAGAAAGAAACGGAGGGCGACGAACTGATATGAAGGAATATGTGAAATGTGCGAAGGACATGCTGGATTTTATAGAGAAGAGCCCCACCTGTTTCCAGGCGGTGGCAAATGTGTCCGCAGCGCTGACAAAGGAGGGCTACAGGAAGCTGGAGGAGAAGGAGGACTGGGAGCTTATGCCGGGTCAGGGCTATTATGTGACCAGAAATGATTCCTCGCTGATTGCTTTCCGGATTCCGAAGGAGGGGTGTCCCGCAGGCTTTCATCTGACCGCGGCTCACAGCGATTCCCCTTCTTTTAAGCTGAAGGAAAATCCGGAGATAGCCGTGGAGAATCTGTACGTGAAGCTGAACACGGAAAAGTACGGCGGCATGATTCTCTCAACCTGGATGGACAGGGCATTGTCCGTGGCAGGACGCGTGGTGGTGAAGAAAAAGGAGGGGACAGAGACCAGGCTGGTGAACCTGGAGAAGGACCTGCTGGTGATTCCCAGCGTTGCCATTCATTTAAACCGCGAGGCCAACAAGGGAATGGAATTAAATCCACAGGTGGACATGCTGCCCCTGTATGCGGGCAGCAGTGACGGGAAAAAGAAAAACCTGCTGATGAGACGGATTGCCAGGGCGGCGGGAGTGAAGCCGGAGGAGATTCTGGGACATGACCTGTTTCTGTACACAAAAGAAAAGGGCAGAATCTGGGGAGAAAACGGAGAGTTTGTGCTTTCTCCCAGGCTGGATGACCTCCAGTGTGTATATGCCTCCATGAAGGCATTCCTGAAAAGTGAACCGAAGCATTATATCAATGTATGTGCCATATTTGACAACGAGGAAGTGGGAAGCGGCACAAAACAGGGAGCGGATTCCACTTTCCTGGAGGATACCCTGTGGAGAATCGGTGAGAGCATGGAGCTGAACCGAAGCGAATTTTTGAGACTGATTGCGGGAAGCTTTCTGATTTCCGCGGACAATGCCCACGGGGTACATCCCAACCATCCGGAGAAGTACGATCCCACCAACAGGCCCTGTCTGAACGGCGGCATCGTGATTAAGTTCCACGGCAGTCAGAAATATGCCACGGATGCGTTGTCTGCGGCGAAGATGCGCAGTATCTGCGAGACTGCGGGGGTGCCCTGCCAGACCTATGCCAATCGCTCCGACATTGCGGGCGGCTCCACACTGG
>JAAWLQ010000259.1 GCA_022797995.1 Lachnospiraceae bacterium | reverse complement strand
ATGAGCAGGTGAAGAAGATTCAGCCCATCTGCTTTGAGAACGCATGCTGGGCTTATACCGTAGGCGCAGCCATCGCCATCAAGAAAGGCTGCCGTAAGGCTGCGGATGCAGCGGCTGCCATTGGGGAAGGTCTGCAGGCATTCTGCATTCCCGGTTCTGTTGCCGACACCCGTAAGGTAGGCTTAGGACATGGCAATCTGGGAAAGATGCTTCTGGAGGAGGATACCGACTGCTTCTGCTTCCTGGCAGGACATGAGTCCTTTGCCGCCGCAGAAGGCGCCATCGGTATCGCAGAGAAGGCAAATAAAGTTCGTCAGAAACCGCTGCGCGTGATTCTGAACGGCCTTGGAAAAGATGCCGCGAAGATTATTTCCCGTATCAACGGCTTTACCTTTGTAGAGACAGAGTATGACCCTTACACCAACGAAGTGAAGGAAATCGAGAGAATTCCTTATTCTGAGGGACTTCGCGCAAAGGTGAACTGCTATGGCTCCAACAGTGTTCCCGAAGGCGTTGCCATCATGTGGAAGGAGAATGTGGACGTATCCATCACCGGTAACTCCACCAATCCCACCAGATTCCAGCATCCCGTGGCAGGTACCTACAAGAAGGAAAGAACCGAAGCCGGCAAGAAGTACTTCTCCGTTGCTTCCGGCGGCGGTACAGGACGTACCCTGCATCCGGATAACATGGCTGCAGGTCCCGCTTCCTATGGCTTTACCGATACTCTGGGACGTATGCATTCCGACGCACAGTTTGCAGGTTCCTCCTCTGTTCCCGCTCATGTGGAGATGATGGGACTGATCGGTATGGGTAATAACCCCATGGTAGGTGCTACCGTGGCTGTGGCCGTAAGTATCGAGGAAGCGGCGAAGGAAAATCGTTTCTAAGGAAACGATTGGAAGTTCTAAAATACTTTATGAATTGAAAGTGCCGGAAGGCTTGAAAGTACCGTAATCTTTAAGGGTTGCGGTACTTTTTTCATGTTGGGAAGGGAAACAGAAATTTATTCTGAACAGTCGTGAAAAGTGGTAACAGTTCAGTGTCCTGTCTGAACTGTTACAAAAATTGAAGCCTTTATAGAATCTTTATCCGTGAAACATTGACGGAAGCCGAAAAAGGGCATATAATAAAAATTACTTTTACGGTTTACATATTTAGATAGGAGGCGCTTTATGAGAGATGTATATGAATATGCAAAATTCTTTATAAAAAATGGTGCAGACTCTACGCCGAATACCTATGATGGAAATATGAAATTGCAAAAGCTTCTTGTTTTTGCCAATTTGATTTATCTGGCACAATATGATGAATTTTTATTTGATGATGATGTTCTCGCATTTAAAAATGGATGTGTAATAGAAAAAATTCGTTTGAGATATAGAAACGATTATTATGGACTGAAACAGGATAGCGATCGGTTTGAGCCGGATTTTACAGAAAAAGAGTATGAAGTTCTCAAAACGGCATTAGATATTTTTGGAAGTGCTACAGCCAGAGAATTATCAGAAATTAATCATACTTTTCAGTTTTGGAATAACGCATATCAAAAGGGAACTGATTCCAAAGGCTATTATGACAAAAGTAAATCAGTTGTAAACTTTAAGGAACAACCTGATGATATAGAGAAAATGAGAGAGGTTTTGGATGCGTATCGACAATCTGTAAATGAGGTGACTGCAAAGGAAGTCATTAATGGAATCACTTTTTTTTATGATGGTTTTACATTAACTGATGACATGATAGAAAAACTGGAAATGTTTTCATTGACAGCTGAGGATAATGCCTATAGTGTCTATATGGATAGTGGAAGGCTGGTGATTTGCTGATGAAATTTTCAGCCGGACATGGCATACTGGGCAGAATCCGATTTAGAGACGGTGAAATTCCGACATACGATCGGACCTATCTGATTGTTGCGGTTGGTTCTGATTATATTGAAGTGGTAAACGTATCATCCATTAAAGGAAGAGAGAGAAAACTGCTGTTTCGGACCAATGAAGCCTTGAAAAGTTACAGGCCGCCATTTATGGTTCCATCCTTTGTAAAACTGGACTCCCTGACCAGAGTGCCACTGACAGAATGTAACGGTTTACAGATTTTATATAAAGGACAGAAGCTTGACGATACTGAACTGAAACGAATTATTAAAATGATACGATAAAAGGAGAAACTATGGACGGGAACAATCAGTACAACAATTCTGACAATCAATATGGACAGGATGGCCAGTACGGCCAGAACAATCAGTTTGGACAGAACGGGCAGTACAGCCAGAACAATCAGTACGGACAGGACGGCCAGTACACCCAGAGTAACCAATATGGGCAGGCCGGGCAATACACCCAGAATAGTCAATATGGGCAGAACGGGCAGTACACCCAGGGCGGCCAGTACACTCAGAATGACCAGAACAATCCATACGGGCAGTACACCCAGAACCCAAATGGTCAATACAGCAATTATCAGGATTATACGGCAAACATTCCCTATCAGGTTCCACCTAATTATTATGCCGCGGACAATGCGACAAACGGTCTTCAGATTGCCGGACTTGTCTGTGGGATCCTTGCAATCTGTTCCAGCTGTTGCTATGGTATCCCGGGGGTGATTCTGGGAATTGCGGGTCTGGTCTGTGCGATTATGGGCAACAGGCAGAGCAGGAACGGCGTTGGAACGGCAGGGCTGGTCTGTTCTGTGGTAGGCCTGGTCTGTGGTCTTCTGATGACTGCTTTCTGGGGTGTGATGATATGGGAGATTATCATGGAATCAATGTACTGATAAATGAGTGAGATAAGAAAGCAAAGGGATCTGGAGACAGAACTTTTTCATATAGGCTTGATTTTCCTGATGGCAGGTATCGCAATATGGATAGCATACCACTTTTGGCTCCGTGATTTTCTGCCGGCTGTCCCCTGCCTGTTCGACATGGTATTTGGGATATATTGTCCAGGCTGTGGCGGCACACGGGCTGTCAGCGCTTTGCTGCAGGGGCACATTTTACTGTCTGTCTGGTACCATCCGCTGATTTTGTACATTGTCATTGTCGGAGGCGGCTTCATGATATCCCAGGGGATACACAGAGCCGGTATCAGAGCGGTAAAGGCCTGGAAATTTCACAGCTGGTACCTGTATGCGGCCATTATTATCCTGGTGGTTAATTTTCTGTTCAAAAATCTGCTTCGGCTTGTATGGGGAATCATGCTGTAAAACATCCATTGAAGTTATGGAAAGAACAGAACTTGAAGAAGACTGGGATAGACTCACATATAAAGATACAGGAATGAAAAAGCGAAACAAAAAATATGGTTTGGCAGCGAATAAATAAGGTAAATTCAGTCTGAGAAAAGAAAGGCAGGGCAAAGAAAATGGATAAAAAAACCACAGATGTAGTAGCATATTTTACGATTTTCGGATGGATTGCGGCCTATGCGACCGGAGACAGAGAAGCTTCCCGTTTTCATCTGAATCAGGGCCTTGTGATTAATCTTACGCTGATTGTCCTGACAATTCTGACAAGAATACCTCTGATCAGAATTATCGCGGGCATTCTGGAGTTTGTTGCGGTCATGCTCTGGATTATGGGCATTCTGTACGCGGTCAGAGAACAGGAAAATGAAATCCCGCTTCTTGGAGGAATCAGACTTTTAAACTAACGGTCATTCATTTTCATATTCAATAGTCAGATCAGCATCTGTGGGCTCCTCTCCGTGGAGAAAAGAGATAATTATCTGGACACGTTTATAAGCTCTGGAATAATTTTGCCTGGCATATTCGGCGGTATATTCATTATAGGAATTGTTGGCATAGGCCTCATGATAACTTTTTACCGCTTCTGTCATATACTCACTTGATTCTTTTGCCAGATCTTCCAGATAGTCAAATTCATCCGGAAAATCCAGTCCTGCAAAAGTCCGGAAAGCAGCATCCAGCTCATCAAGATAGCCCAGAAGTT
Source organism: Lachnospiraceae bacterium (assembly GCA_022797995.1). GTDB lineage: Bacteria > Bacillota > Clostridia > Lachnospirales > Lachnospiraceae > Acetatifactor. Next base: position 2,095 of record JAAWLQ010000259.1, on the reverse strand, counting down.
CCCCGATCGCAGTATCTGACTGCGCATCTATGCTGTTAATGGAAGTATCTATCTCGGAGATTTTGGTACAGAAATTATCCATACTTTTTCGAAAACGGGTCAGTGCAGGATCCTCGCCGCAGGCTGTGAGTGCCATCATTACAATAAGCGCCGCGAAAATCATTTGAACCTTCTTAATCACTATAATGAACCTCCATTTTCAACCCTGTTCAACAAAATTCTATTAAAATTTACCACATTCCGGATATTTTTGCAACTGTTTTAATATAAAATTGGATAAATACACCCCTTTACGAATAATTCATGTCTGTGGTATGATTATTAATGAATTTTTTCGGGGTATAAGTATCTGGCAAGGGATGAAGTGCAGCGACAGTCCCGCAGTCTGCCTGCCTTTATGATTGCCGGAAATCCCCGGAAAGGACCAGGTTTGTAATATGACAAAAAAGGAATTTCAGAATATCACAAAATCTTATATCTATCTTGACGGAGCTACCGGTTCCAATCTGGTGCAGGCAGGTATGCCTTCGGGAGTGTGTCCGGAAAAATGGATACTGGAACATTCGGATGTCATGCTGGATTTACAGAGACGCTATGTGGAAGCAGGTACCAATATTCTGTATGCACCTACCTTTACTTCCAACAGAATCAAGCTGGCCGAGTATGGAATGGAGGGACAGCTGGAAGCCCTTATCCGGAATCTGACGGCCATTTCAAAAGAGGCTGCTGCAAAGGCCACTCAGCCGGTATATGTTGCCGGGGATCTGACCATGACGGGGGAACAGCTGAAACCCATTGGCAATATGGAGCTTGAGCAGCTGATTACTGTATATAAGGAACAGATCTGCGCACTGGAACGGGCCGGAGTGGATCTGCTGGTAATAGAAACCATGATGAGCCTGGCTGAAACCAGGGCGGCATTGATTGCGGCGAAAGAAGTCTGCGATCTGCCTGTGATGGTGACAATGACCTTAGAGGCGGACGGAAGGACACTGTATGGTACGGATGCCAGAACGGCGGCCGTGGTGCTGGAGAGTCTGGGGGCTTCCGCCATAGGTGTGAACTGTTCCACAGGACCGGCCAAAATGCGGCAGATTATAGCTGATATGGCATCCTGTACAAGGGACATCCCCATTATCGCAAAGCCCAACGCAGGTCTTCCCTGTCTGGATGAAGCAGGCAACACCTGTTATAATATGGACCCGGAAGAATTTGCGGAAGAAATGAAATTGCTTGTGGAGGCCGGGGCTTCTCTGTTGGGAGGATGCTGTGGGACAACCCCGGAATTTATCAGGCGGCTTCGCGACACTTTCGGAACGGGCCCCGTTCCTCTCGTGAAGAGAAAAAAGGATGGACGGAGAATGCTGTCCTCAGAGCGTCAGACGGTGGAATTCGGTCTGAATGACGGGTTTCTTATCGTAGGCGAACGGATTAATCCCACGGGCAAGAAACTTCTGCAGGCCCAGTTGCGGGAGCGCAACTTTGACAAAGTGCTGAAATTTGCGGAGGAGCAGGAAAAAAGCGGCGCCCGGATTCTGGATGTCAATATGGGCATGAGCGGGATTGATGAAAAAGCGCTTATGCTCCAGGCGCTGGATGAGATCAGCATGGTGACAAATCTGCCGCTTTCACTGGATTCCAGCCATGTGGATGTCCTGGAAGCAGCGCTGCGTCATTATCCCGGCCGGGCACTGGTGAATTCCGTATCCTTGGAAAAGGATAAAATTGACAATCTGCTGCCTCTGGTCAAAAAATATGGGGCAATGTTTATTCTGCTTCCTCTTTCCGACAGGGGACTGCCGAAAGACATTCAGGAGAGAAAGCAGATCATTGAGGCTGTGCTGGAAAGAGCCCGGGCTCTGGGACTTCGGGAAGAGGATGTGGTGGTGGACGGGCTGGTGTCCACCGTGGGTGCCAATAAAAAAGCGGCTCTGGAGACTTTGGAGACCATAGGATACTGCAGAGAAAAAGGGCTCGCTTCCATCTGCGGACTTTCCAATATCTCTTTTGGAATGCCGGAGAGAAGCTATGTCAACGCAGCATTTCTGACACTGGCTGTCAGAGAAGGGCTGACCATGGCCATTGCAAATCCCTC
>JAAWLQ010000258.1 GCA_022797995.1 Lachnospiraceae bacterium | reverse complement strand
GTGCACGTACATACCAATGATCCCGGTCTGGCTATCCAGAAGGCATTGAAGTATGGCGCACTTTCCAATATGAAGATTGACAACATGCGTCTGGAGCATCAGGAGAAGCTTTTCAAAATGTCCGCGGGGAAAAGTGCTCCGGCTGCGGAGATGGAAGCGGCCGGCGTAAAAAAGGCGGATGAAAGCGAAGGCGCTTCCGGGCAGCCGCCCAAAGAGTTCGGCTTTATAGCCGTTTCCGTGGGAGAGGGCATGAATGAGATTTTCAAAAGTCTCGGAGTAGACTATATTATAGAAGGCGGTCAGACCATGAATCCAAGCACGGCCGATATTCTGGACGCGGTGGATAAGGTCAATGCCAAAACGATATTCGTTCTGCCCAATAACAAGAACATTATTCTGGCGGCCAATCAGGCGGCGGAGCTGACGGCGGAGAAGGATTTGTTTGTCATTCCCACCAAAACCATTCCTCAGGGAATTACGGCGGTAATCAATTTCGTGCCGGAATTAGGCGCTGATGAGAACGAAGCCAACATGATCAGAGAAATCAAAAACGTATGTTCCGGCGAAGTCACATACGCTGTGAGAGACACCGTCATCGATGACAAGGAAATCCGAAAGGGCGATTATATGGGAATCGGAGACGCCGGAATCATTGCCGTTGGCACTGATATCAGCGGTGTGGCCAAAGACACCATCGCCGGGATGATGACAGAAGATGCGGAGCTGATCAGTATCTACTATGGAAGTGATGTAAAGGGCGAGGAGGCCGAGGCCTTCAGCGCACTGGTGGCGGAAAGCTATCCCGACTGTGATATAGAGCTGCAGTACGGCGGACAGCCCATCTATTATTACGTTATATCGGTTGAATAAAATGGCAGAGGGCGGCCGCATTGAGACATTGGCAGGATAAGGACAGGCAAAGGAAGGACGGTTTTGTCTTAAAAGAAAGGATGCATAACAATAGAATCCACGCTCTGCGAGGATTCTATTGTCATGAATAAGGGAGACGGGCTGAAGCTGTCTCTCTTATTCCGCGTTTACCGAATTTTATGTTTTTGACTGCCGATTGTGTAAATTTCAAAGGGCAGGAAATATCTGACCGAGGACAGGCTTATCTGTCGGAAAGGAGTCTTCTCTGTGAAGAAAAGTGCACTCATAACAGAGCTGAAAGGTGTGGGCGAGAAGACGCAGAAGCTCTATGCCAGGTTAAATATCAGGACAGTTGACGATCTGCTTGCCGCTTATCCGAGAGATTATGAAACCTTCTCCGAACCTGTGAATATCGCCCAGGCTCCGTCGGAGGAAGCCGTCGCCGTCTGTGCCGCCATAACAGGAATTCAGAATGAAAAAAGGGTGGGGAAGCTGCATATTCTCAATATGAGCGCATCGGACACTTCCGGTAGTCTGACTCTGACCTTCTATAATATGGCTTTTTTAAAAAAGACTTTGAAGCGGGGCGGATTCTACATTTTCAGAGGTGTGATACGAAGACGGGGGAATACCGCAGGTATGGAACAGCCTAAAATCTATTCCCCTGAAGACTACCGGAAGCTGACCAACCGGCTGATTCCCCGGTACTCCCTGACAAAGGGGCTGACCAATCAGGCGATACAGAAATGTGTGAGGCAGGCGTTGTCCCTCTGCGATTTTGAACCGGAGTATTACAGCCGGGCTGTTTTAAGGGATAACGACCTGATGTCCGCGGGGGAAGCCCTGGAGACCATCCATTTTCCCGCCGACTATGATTCCCTGTTAAAGGCAAGAAGAAGAATTGTGTTCGACGAATTCTTCTCCTTTTTATTCCTCATGCGGAAGAACAGAGAATTGTGTGAACGGCTGAAAAATGAGCATCCCATGATAGAGACAGCCGATACGGTTCGTTTTCTGGAGCAGCTGCCCTTCCCGCTGACAAAGGCCCAGGATAAGGTCTGGAAGGAGATCAGGGAGGATTTGAGTTCTTCTTACTGTATGAATCGCCTGATACAGGGCGATGTGGGTTCCGGCAAGACAATTCTGGCCGTCCTGGCGCTTCTGATGACGGCGGCCAACGGATATCAGGGCGCGTTGATGGCCCCCACCGAGGTGCTGGCCATGCAGCATTATGAAACCGTGACGGAATACGTCAGAAAATATGGCCTGACTTTCCGTCCCGCGCTTCTGGTCGGTTCCATGAGCAGCAGGGAGAAAAAGGAGATTTACGCAAAAATTTCATCCGGGGAAGCCAATCTGATCATAGGCACCCACGCGTTAATTCAGGAGAAGGTACAGTACGCTTCGCTGGCGCTGGTGGTCACGGACGAACAGCATCGTTTCGGCGTCAGACAGCGGGAACATCTGGCCGAAAAGGGTAATGTCCCCCATATCCTGGTGATGAGCGCCACTCCGATTCCAAGGACCCTTGCCATTATTCTGTACGGAGACCTGAATATTTCCGTGATTGACGAAAAGCCTGCCAGCCGTCTGCCCATTAAAAACTGTGTGGTTGGAACCTCTTACCGGCCAAAGGCCTATCGATTCATTGCGGGAGAGGTGGAAAAGGGACGGCAGGTCTATGTCATCTGCCCCCAGATAGAGGGCGATGAAGAAGACACGGAGGGAAGCCCTGTTCTGGAAAATGTGGTTGACTATGCGGAAAAGCTGAAAAACGCTTTGCCCGCCGGGCTTCAGGTGGCTTTTCTCCACGGGAAAATGCGGCCCGGGGATAAGAATCGGATTATGGAAGAATTTGCCGCCGGGTCCATCGATGTGCTGGTGTCCACCACAGTCATTGAAGTGGGAATCAATGTGCCAAATGCCACGGTGATGATGGTGGAAAATGCGGAACGTTTCGGCCTTGCTCAGCTCCATCAGCTTAGAGGGCGTGTGGGAAGAGGAAAGCATCAGAGCTACTGCATTTTTGTCAGCGGCAGCGAAAAAAAGGAGACCATGGAGCGGCTGGAAATTCTGAACCGGTCCAACGACGGCTTTTTCATTGCGTCGGAAGACCTGAAGCTTCGGGGACCCGGAGATTTGTTCGGTATCAGACAAAGCGGAGAGTTCTCCTTCCGAATGGGAGATATTTACTCGGATGCCTCCGTTTTAAAGCGGGCTTCGGATGCGGTGGACAGGATTCTGAGGGAGGACCCGGAGCTTACGCTGCCGGAAAATCAGCTTCTGCGCATTCACCTTTTGGAAACTGCCGCAGACAGTGTTGACTTTCGTTCGCTGTGACGGTAGAATAGTAACAGTATTTTTATAATCATTATAATGCAGGAGGAAGTTATGCCGGATATAGCAATCGTAACGGACAGCAACAGCGGTATCACCCAGGAGGCAGGGAAAAAGCTGGGAATCCATGTGCTGCCCATGCCTTTTATGATTAACGAGGAGACTTTTTACGAAGACATTGACCTGACACAGGAGGAATTCTATGATAAGCTGTCTTCCGGTGCCGATATCGGCACAAGCCAGCCAAGTCCGGAATCCGTGATGAATCTCTGGGATACACTGTTGAAGGAATATGATGAAATTGTCCATATTCCTATGAGCAGCGGTCTGTCGGGTTCCTGCCAGAGCGCCATAATCCTGGCAGAGGAGTACGGAGGAAAAGTCCAGGTGGTAAACAATCAGCGGATTTCCGTCACACAGCGGCAGTCCTGCCTGGATGCAAAGCTCCTGGCCGCCAAAGGAATGAATGCCAGAGAAATCAGAGAATTTCTGGAGGAGGATAAGTTCAACAGCAGCATCTATATTATGCTGGATACCCTGTATTATCTGAAAAAGGGAGGGAGAATCACCCCTGCCGCGGCAGCCATAGGTACCATGCTGCGTCTGAAGCCCGTACTGCAAATTCAGGGAGATAAGCTGGATGCCTTTGCGAAGGCCAGAACCATAAGTCAGGGAAAGTCCATCATGATTAACGCTATTAAGAGCGATATCGAAAGTCGCTTCGGCGGCATGACCGAAGACAGACATATATGGCTTCAGATAGCCCATACGGCGAATCTGGAGGCAGCCGAGGCTTATCGCAGGGAAATAGAAGAGGTCTTCCCCGGCTATGATATCCACATTGACGCTCTTTCTCTGAGCGTGGCCTGTCACATAGGGCCCGGCGCGCTGGCGTTCGCCTGCTGCAGGAAAATCGAGGTTTGAGTATGGATGTGTTCAACAGGCTTGCGCCTTTCATCCAGGATTTTATCTATCAGAATAAATGGGAGGAGCTCCATGGCAATCAGGTGGCTGCCTGTGAAGTGATTTTTGACAGCGACGACAATCTGCTGCTTTCTTCCGGCACCGCCTCCGGCAAGACGGAGGCGGCTTTTCTGCCTGTTCTCACGGAGCTTACCAATCATCCCTCCCGCTCCGTGGGCGTCATGTACATTTCTCCCCTGAAGGCATTGATTAACGATCAGTTCAAACGTCTGGAGCTGCTGCTTCTGGACTCCCATATTCCCGTGACCAAATGGCATGGAGACGCCTCTGTGAGCATGAAGGAAAAGCTGCTGAAGAATCCGGAAGGGCTGATTCAGATTACGCCCGAGTCTCTGGAAAGCCTGCTGACCAACAAGCGGGGAGCATGCCTTTCCCTTTTTTCCGATCTGCGTTTTGTCATCATTGACGAGGTTCATCATTTTATGCGGGATGAGCGGGGACTGCAGCTGCTGTGCGTTCTGGAGCGCCTGCAGGCTCTGACGGGAGTCATTCCCCGGAGAATCGGTCTGTCCGCCACCCTGGGAGATGTGTCCGCGGCCAAAGCATGGCTGAACACCGGCACAGGACGGAAATGTGCCGCCCCCGTGGTAAACGAGGGGAAGAAACGTGTCCGGCTTCATATCGAGCGATTTGTCAACTATGCCGACAAGCGGGATTTCGTTGAGAGAAACGGCAGTCAGAATATGGTACATGCGGATACGGGAGGCGATATCGGAGACCGTGAGCATTACGAATACCTCTTTCAGCAGACTCTGGACAAAAAGACCATCATTTTCGCCAACAGCCGGGAAGAGATAGAATTTGTGATGGCAAATCTGCGGGAGCTGGCCCTGAAAAAGAAGGCGCCTGATGTCTACAGAGTCCATCATGGAAATGTGTCCGCCCTGCTTCGGGAGAATACGGAGGACGAGATGAAATCCGGCGATGAGAAAATCGTCACCGGCGCCACCGTGACGCTGGAGCTGGGAATCGACATCGGCTCCCTTGACCAGGCGGTGCAGATAGGCGCCCCATTAAATGTTTCCGCCTTTGCCCAGCGGCTGGGACGCTGCGGAAGGCGGGGACAGATTCCACAGCTGCTTTTCACTTTTGTGGAAAGCATTAAAATCAATTCCTCAGATATTCTGGGGCCCATCAACTGGGAGTTCATCCGGACCATTGCCATTATAGAGCTTTATCTCCGGGAGCACTGGCTGGAGCCCATACCGCCCAGGCATCATGCATACAACCTTCTGTACCACCAGACTCTGTGCTGTCTGAAGAGCAACGGGGAGATGTCGCCGGCCGGTCTGGCCCGGATGGTATTGAATCTCGGATGTTTCCGTGAGATTCCTCCGGAAGATTACCGCAGGCTCCTGCAGCATCTGATTGAGATAGAACAGCTGGAGCGCACGGAGCGGGGTGGAATTATCATAGGCCGCAGAGGAGAGAAGGAGGTTAACTCTCACAAGTTCCTCACGGTATTCCTTGCGCCGGAATATTTCCTTGTGAAGGATGAGAACCGCACAATAGGCACAGTGGACAAGCCTTATCCTGTGGGTATGCGCTTTGCGCTGGCAGGATTGTCCTGGGAGACTGTGGATATCAACGTAAAGTCGAAGGTGATTTTCGTCAAGCGTATACCGGGCATCTCGGTGGTGGACTGGGACAGAGATTTCGAGGCGGAGCTCCATACCGTTCTGGTCCGGAAAATCCGCAGTGTGATGAAGCTGGATGTATCTTACCCTTATCTGAGCGACAGATGTGCGGAGCGGCTGACGGAGATTCAGTATATCGCAAGGAACTGCGGGATTCTGGAGCATCTGATTACCCCTCTGTCCGATAAGAAATATGCGGTCTTCCCCTGGGTGGGTACCAGACAGCT
>JAAWLQ010000257.1 GCA_022797995.1 Lachnospiraceae bacterium | reverse complement strand
ATCAAGAAAGACGAGAACAGGGAGACCTATGACCGGGCGAAGATAGAGGGCGGTCTGCTTCGGGCCTGTCATAAGAGACCGGTCAGCGCCCAGCAGATTACCATGCTGGTGGACGAGGTGGAGAATGAGATATTCAGCAGGGAAGACAAGGAGATTTCCAGCCAGGTCATCGGTGAGCTGCTGATGAACAAGCTGAAAGACCTGGATGCGGTGGCGTACGTGCGCTTTGCTTCCGTATACAGGGAGTTCAAGGATGTGAATACCTTTGTGGATGAGCTGAAGAAGATGCTGGAGTGAGACGGAGCCGGTGTATTCCTGACATAAAATGCAGGTGTGATACACCGGTTCTTTTTCCGCGGAGATATCAGGCGGCAGTTCCGTGCTCTGGCAGGACTTTGTCAGGTCTTGTGGGCCTTTTTCAGGAATCTGTTCAGACAGCCCAGATAAAGGATGCCCAGACTCAGCTGACTGGCCAGAAGCCCCCAGAGATAGCCGGCAATGCCGAAGCGGGGGATCGCAAGGAAGACGAAGCCCAGCCGGACCAGCAGGCAGATTACATTTATGGCAAAGATATGTCCCGCAAGTCCCAGCCCCTGCAGAATGCTGGACAGGGTGGTATCCAGGTAGAGAAAGGGACAGATAAACCCCAAGGTTGTAATAAAGTAGCCTGCGAGAGGGCTGTCGAAAAGGGTGGTTCCGGCCCAGCGGCCCAGCAGGACGAAAGCGCTCATACAGCATAATCCCATGAGGCCGCAGTATTTTATGGTTCGGACGGTGGCCTTTTTTACCGCGTCCATGTTGCCCAGAGCAAAGTTTTCCGATATGATGGGCAGAAGCAGGACGGCCACGGCGCTGGTCAGGGCGTTTGGAAAGTAGATAAAGGGCATTGCCATGCCGGTGAACACGCCGTACACGCTGAGAGCCGTGGCATTGTCATAGCCGAAACCCCTTAGCTGGGTGGGAATGGATACGGATTCTATGCTCTGCAGAAAATTCAGCACAATGCGGTTGGCCGTTAACGGGACCGCCATGGACAGCAGCTTTCCGTATAAAACGCGGGAGGAAGCATTGGATGGCCCCGGGAGGCGTCTCGGACATAAAAGTCCTGTTCCCTGACCTTTCCTGGAGAGGAAACGGCCATGAGGAGAAATGGCGGCCATGGTCAGAAACATGGAGAACAGCTCCCCTGCCGTCAGGCCCAGAACCGCCACATTGATGGAAAGTTCTCTGCCCTGGGAGAGAAACCAGGAGGATACTATGTATACGCAGCCCACTCTGGTGACCTGTTCCAGGAGCTGCGCGGCGGCCGGGATACCGGCTTTTTTGATACCGTAAAAATACCCGTTGATGCAGGAATGTACCGCGGCAAAGGGGACGGAAAAGGACAGAATACGCAGCATGGAGGCCGTGCGGGGCTCCCGGAGCAGAGCAGCGGAGATAAAATCCGCATAAAAGAAAAGCCCGGCATTGCAGAGCAGAGAGAGCGGCAGGGAGATGCTGAGGCCCGCCGCAAGAGGCCTCAGGGAGGGATGCTTTCTGGTGGCCGCCGCTTCCGCAACCAGTTTGGAAATCGCGGTCTGGTAACCGGCTGCCGTCAGGGAGAAGGAGAGGGACAGCACCGGGCTGAGCAGCTGATAAATCCCCATTCCCTCTTCGCCGAACACCCGGGAGAGATAGATACGATACAGGAAGCCGATCAGTCTGCTGATGACACCTGTCACGGTGAGGATGAAAGTTCCCACAATCAGGGGATGTTTCGTTTTGCTTTTCATGGATAACAGTAACTACCTTTTCAACGGACAGTCCGGTCCCGGCGCAGTGCATGCCGGCTTTCTGGCGCAGATGGGATGAACTGTCAGATTTACCTTATTATATTCCGGAGGTCCGATTGACAGAACACAGGGCGGGTGATATACTGGCACTGCCCTGGAGTTATAGAACATACGAGACAGGAGAACTATGAGAATGATATATCTGGACAATGCCGCCACCACCAGGACGGCTCCGGAGGTGGTGGAAGCCATGCTGCCTTTTTATACCGAACATTATGGGAATCCCAGCGCCATTTATTCCCTTGGAAGCGCCGGGAAAAAGGCTGTGAACGAAGCCAGGAGAACCATTGCCGCGGCCATCGGGGCAAAGCAGGAGGAGATTTATTTTACCTCAGGGGGGACGGAGGCGGACAACTGGGCGCTGAAGGCGGCTGCGGAGAGCTGTCTGGCAAAGGGAAGGCATATTATTACCACGAAAATAGAACATCATGCGATACTGCATACCTGTCAGTATCTGGAGGAAAGGGGATATGAGGTAACCTGCCTGGATGTGGACAGGGAAGGCCTGGTGGATGTGGAGCGTTTAAAGGCGGCAATTCGGCCCGATACCATTCTCATCAGCGTTATGCTGGCCAACAATGAGATAGGTACCATTGAACCCATCGAAGAAATCGGCGCTGTTGCCAGAGAGAAGGGGATTCTCTTTCATACGGATGCAGTCCAGGCCCTGGGGCAGATTCCTCTGGATGTGGAAGCCCTGAAGGTGGACATGCTCAGCGCCAGCGCCCACAAGCTGAACGGGCCGAAGGGGGTCGGTATGCTCTATATCCGCAGCGGAACAAAGATCGGCTCCTTTCTTCACGGCGGGGCACAGGAGAGGAAGCGAAGAGCCGGCACGGAAAATGTTCCCGGCATCGTGGGATTCGCCGCCGCCGTCAGAAGGGCCATGGAGAGAATGGAGGAAAAGGCGGAGAAGGAACGTGCGCTCAGGGATTACCTGATAAAGCGTATCCAGGAGGAGATTCCCTACTGCAGGCTGAACGGACACAGAGAAAAGCGGCTTCCCGGAAACGTGAATTTCTCCTTTCGGTTCGTGGAGGGGGAGGCACTTGTGCTGACTCTCGGGCTGAAGGGAATCTGCGCCTCCAGCGGTTCGGCCTGTACCTCCGGGGAGACGGACCCCTCCCATGTGCTCCGGGCAATTGGCCTGGAGGACGAGGAGGCGGAAGGTTCTCTGCGGATGACCCTTTCGGAGGAGAATACGAGAGAGGAAATAGACCTGGCGGCGGACTGCCTGAGGGAGACCGTCGGGAAGCTCCGGAAGATGAATTATCGATATGAGGCGTTTCTGAAGGAGCGGTAATAGACTGCAGGAAGCTAAAGTCTGGAGGAGAGGAGCACATGGAGACAGGAAGCACGGGAATGCCGGGAGCTCAGATAGAGGGAAAATACAGACTGCTGCTGGTGGAGGATGACGTTGTCATCGCCGGGGAAGTGAAAGGCTATCTGGAAAAATGGGGATATGAAGTACATTGTGTGGAAGACTTCCGCAATGTGCTTGGGGCCTTTGCAGACTGTGGGCCCCAGCTGGTGCTGATGGATATCGGGCTGCCTTTTTTTAACGGCTATTACTGGTGTGCGCAGATCCGCCAGATTTCCCAGGTGCCCATTATTTTTGTGTCTTCCGCCGGCGACAACATGAATATTGTCATGGCTGTGAATATGGGCGGGGATGATTTCGTGGTGAAGCCCTTTGAGGCGGAAGTTCTGGCGGCAAAGGTTCAGGCCATGCTCCGGCGCACATATACATTCAGGGAACAGACCAGTGTGATGGAGTACAGGGGACTGATTCTTGATCTGACGGACGCCTCTCTGCTTGTGGGGGGCCACAAAGTAGAACTGACCAAAAACGAGTTCAGAATTTTACAGCTTTTATTTGAAAATATACAGAAAACCGTATCCCGGGAGGCGATTATGAAGAGGCTCTGGGACAATGACTGTTTCGTGGATGACAATACGCTGACCGTGAATATGACAAGGCTTCGGAAGAAGCTGGAGGCGGCCGGAGCAGGAACACTGATACAGACGAAGAAGGGACTTGGATACAGAATCGGAGAGATATAAAATGAGATTGTGGGTTCGCTATCTGCGGGAAAAAAGGAGTATTGTACTGCTATATCTGATTACAGTGTTCTTCTTTGTGACGGTGGGAAGTCTGTACCATATAGAGAATCTGGAGAAGCTTCTGTATGCGGCGCTTCTGACACTGGTAATCTGGGCCGTGGCCGGATTTTGCCGGGGACTCAGATACGTGCGGCAGAGCATCCGGCTGGAGGAAGAATTCCGATACTTTGAGGAGACCGGAGAACTGCCTGGAAAGGAAGAGAGAGGAACGGACGGTTCGGCGGAGGATGAAATGGAGGATGCGGAGAGCTTCCGGAAAGCGCAGGAAAGGCTTCTGTGGCTGGTATATGAGAGGAACACCGCACAACGGCGTCTGTGGGAGGAGAGCGCCGCGGAATCCCGGGATTATTACATGATGTGGACGCATCAGATCAAGACACCCATTGCCGCAATGAAGCTGCTTTTTGAGCGTGTGAATCCCCAGGACAGAGATACGTTTCTGATGAGAGAAGAGTTATTCAAGATAGAGCAGTATGTGGAGATGGTGCTGACCTTTCAGCGGCTGGGGGGCATCGCATCCGACCTGGTGCTGGCGGAGTATGATCTGGCCTCTCTGGTGAGGCAGGCCGTGAAAAAATACTCTGTGCTTTTCATCAATAAGGGGCTGGCGCTGAAACTGGAAGAAACGGACTTGAAAGTAGTGACAGATGAAAAATGGTTTGTTTTCTGCCTGGAACAGCTTTTGTCCAACAGTATCAAGTACACTGTGGTGGGAGGAATCAGAATCCGGGCGCAGGAGGCGGAAGGCGGCTGTGTGCGGCTTTTCATCGAAGATACGGGCATCGGCATTCGCCCGGAAGATCTGCCCCGGATTTTTGAAAAGGGCTTCACCGGATATAACGGGCGCCTGGACAAAAGGTCCACCGGCATTGGACTTTACCTGTGCCGCCAGATTTTCACACATCTGGGAATCGGCGTCGGGGTGGAAAGCCAGGAGGGAAAGGGCACAGAGGTGGCGCTGAGAATTCCGGGACCGCAAAAGCAAACCCTCTGAATTATTCTTTTATTCTGTCAAGTTCAGTGAGATTGACACCCAGGCTCGATAAAGTAACCTTTAGTTCAATATAACGCCTGTACATTGAATTGTAAGTATCAGGAGCAACTTCTTTTATCGGGATCATCCAATCCTGTAACCTGGAAAATTCAGTAACGTAATCTTTTATGATGTCTGCACCACTTGGCATATATTCACCTGCTTTCTGAGAATTGGGTTTACAAGTTATTTTTATTATAGCAATCGTTTCCTGAAGTGTAAAGTTATTATTTATTTAAAATGTTATTCTGTGTAACAGTTCAGTGCTGTCTGAACTGTTACCAGTCCCAACCTTACAAAACCGTAAGCTTAAAACCCAAAATGTAAGACACTTCGATTGCAGCGAGGTGTCTTTTTCTGTATTCTATAGTCACAGCTGTAACAGAGAGGCCGCCGGCAGGATAGCTCAGGAAGGACCCGATCGGTGCCGGTGGCGAAACGACAGAAAAGGAAATGGTTATAAGGAGGCTTAAAATGGCATTGCTGGAAGTAAGGAATCTGAAGAAAATATATACCACCCGCCTGGGAGGGAACAAGGTACAGGCGCTGGACAATGTGAATTTTACGGTGGAGCAGGGGGAATATGTGGCAATCATGGGAGAGTCCGGCTCGGGGAAAACCACACTGCTGAATATCATGGCATCGCTGGACAGGCCCACCGCTGGTGTGGTCACGCTGGCAGGCAAGAACATGGCGGATATCCGCCAGAAGGAGCTGTGCGCATTCCGGCGGGACAATCTGGGATTTGTCTTCCAGGATTTCAATCTGCTGGATACACTGTCCCTGAAGGATAATATCTTCCTTCCGCTGGTGCTGGCCGGATGCGACTATCACAGCATGGAGGAACGGATTAAGCCGCTGGCGGCGAAGCTGGATATTACGGATCTGCTGGAAAAATATCCCTATGAAGTGTCCGGCGGTCAGAAGCAGCGCACGGCGGTGGCAAGAGCCCTGATCACCCGGCCACAGCTGGTGCTGGCGGACGAACCCACGGGAGCGCTGGATTCCAAAGCAAGCGATAAACTGCTGCGGATTTTGGATAAAAAATACGGGAAACCGGATGATCCGTGGCGGTT
>JAAWLQ010000256.1 GCA_022797995.1 Lachnospiraceae bacterium | reverse complement strand
GGAAACGGCCGGATGGCCATCCATCATGTGCGGTCTGTGCATATAATATAATGAGGTTGGATTTGACCGGCATGGCGCGGAGAAGAGGAGAACGGTCATGCAGAATCCAGGAGGAGCATTTTGGATAGGATAGTTAATTACCTGGAGATTCCGGAAGAAGAGAAGGAGCAGATTCTGGAGCAGCTGCTTCGTCTGGGGTTTTGCCCTGCTTACGGGAAGCAGAGGACGTTGAAGAGAGAAATGGAGAAGTCCCGGAAGGGTAGTCTGCCACAGTATCTTTTCCTGTTTCGGGAGGAGAAATTGATCGGGTATTCCTTTTTAATAGGTGAAAAGGAAGATATCGGCAGGGTGTTTCCCTGGTGGGCGGTGGATAATTCGGATGTGCTGCCGACGGAAAGCGCAGTGCAGTTATTGGAAGAGGCGGTCAGGATCTCCACAGAATGTGGCTGTCCCGCTCTGGCCAAACGACTGCGGGGAAATCTGGAATATCGAAATGTCAATAAAGGCTGACATACCTCCTATAAGGAAATAAAATCTGGTAGTTTACAGGACTTCTGAGCAGGAGGAATTTGACAGAGAAGAGATGCACAACGGGGACTCAAAATAATGCGTGGAGATAAATGCAAGGGAATAAAGAGATGGGTAAAAGCAGTATGTCAGACAGAGAAGTAAAAACAGCAGATTCAGAAGGAAAGACTGGAGCAGACTGGAAAAGGGTCCCATGGATGACCATACCTGAGTGGCAGACGGTGCGGCAGATTCAGGTGCTCCACAGAGAACAGGATACCACACCCCTGCCGGACACCGGCGCCCCCTGCAACCTGCATGTGCTTGTGAGGGGGCGTGTCAGTCTGCCGCCCGGGAACTGCATCCTGCGCCTTGCCGCGGATGACAGCTATCAGGCCTGGCTGGACGGAGGGTGGCTGGGGCAGGGCTCCGGGCTGGCTTACAGAAGCAGGTATCCCTATCAGGAGTACGAGATTGCCGGAGGGCGGACTGTGACGCTGGCGCTGCATCTGTATTATCATGGGAAAATTAACCGGTCCTGTACAAGCGGCGACGGGCGGTTCGGACTGTGGGCTGTGCTTTGCCAGGGGGAGCGGGTTGTGGCGGCCTGCGACGAGAGCTGGAGGTATCAGATCAGCAGGGCCTACAGCGGAGAGACCGTGGGGTATGACACCCAGTTTCTGGAGAATTTCGACAGCCGTCTGTGGGAGGAGGACTGGAATCGGCCGGAGTATGACGACGGTCACTGGGACTGTCTGATGGAGGCAAAGTGGGCGGATTATCACCTGGTAAGGCGGGAGATATTGCCTTTGGAGAGAAAACGGGTGGAGCCGGTGAGCCGGCTTCCGGTGTCGGGCGGCGTACAGTATGATTTCGGCAGGGAGAGGACAGGGTGCTTGCATGCCACGGCACAGGGGCTGGAGGGACAGCAGCTGATTCTCCGTTACGGGGAGGAGCTGGACGAGGCAGGGCGGGTCCGTTATGAGATGCGCTGTAACTGCCATTATGAAGAAAAATGGACGCTGAAGGCGGGAAACAATATCTTTCAGCCCTGGGAATATAAGGCTTTCCGCTATGTGGAGGTCCTGGGAGAGGGAAAGCTGCGGCCGGAGGACGTTCTGGCCGACTGCCATGTGATGGAGCGCTTCTATCCAATGGAAGAGGGACTTTGCAGGCTGGAGTGTGGGACCGACGAGCTGGGACGTATCTTTGAACTGTGTAAGAATACGGTGCGCTGCGGTACCCAGGAGGCGTTTCTGGACTGTCCCAGCAGGGAGAAGGGACAGTACCTTGGGGATGCCATCATCACAGCCAGGGCCCATGTGTGGCTGACGGGGAAAACAGACATGCTGCGCAAATGTATCCGGGATTTCGGGGAGTCTGCCCGGGTGACACCGGGACTTCTGGCGGTGGCCCCCGGTTCCCTTATGCAGGAGATTGCCGATTTCTCGCTGCTTTTCGGCGCGTTGGTGCTGACAGACTATGATTTTACGGGAGATGTGGACTTTCTCAGAGAATGCTATCCGACCCTTGCAGGAATGACGGATTTTTACGGGCAGTACGGGAGAGCGGACGGGCTTCTGGAAAATGTGGCCCATGCCTGGAATCTGGTGGACTGGCCGGAAAATCTGCGGGATAATTATGACTTTGCGCTGACCCGGCCGGTGGTGGGAGAGGGCTGTCACAATGTGATCAATGCTCTGTGGTACGGGGCGCTGATTATGAAGGAGAAGGTGGAGGGCATTCTGGGACTGCCCTGTGACCGGGCTTCCAGGGCGGTGGGAGAAGCTTTTCGGAAAGCATTCTACCGGCCGGAGCAGAAGCTTTTTGCGGACAGTGAGGTAAGTGACCACTGTTCGCTGCACGCTAATCTGTATGCGGCCTGTTTCGGCCTGCTGCCGGAGGAGGCGGAAGAGACTTATGAAGCTCTTTTGCTGACTCCGGGAAGACGCTGCGGCATCTTTCCAATGTATTTTGCGCTGCGGGGACTTGGGCGGATCGGACGGCACGAAACGCTGTACCGCCTGCTGACAAGGGAGGACGACGCAGGCTGGCGCAACATGCTTAGGGAAGGAGCCACCACCTGCTACGAGGCCTGGGGGAAAGACCAGAAATGGAATACAAGCCTGTGCCATCCCTGGGGCAGCGGGGCGATTCCGCTGATCATCGAGGAACTGGCCGGCGTTCATCCGGACCCGAAGGAGCCCGGGGGATATCACTTCTGTCCTCACCTGCCGGAACATGTGGAAGATTTTAAACTGCGGGTTCCTCTGAGAGGGGAGCTTTTAGAGATTACCCAAAAGGGAGTTATTTTTGAAGGGAGTATGAAACGGATTCCGGCTACATAAGATAAAGGAAAGCAGCGCACGGCTGCGAAGCGTAACAGTTCAGACAAGGGACGTAACTGTTACGCTTCACAGCCCGGAAGAGAAATTTTTCATTTTGGTCTTTTCCCCAAAAGAGGAATATGCTATACTAAGACTGCGCATGGAAAACAGCGGTCCGGCCGGTTTCATTTTTGATGGGATTGTCGTGGGAAACGAGGCTGCAGATACATGACAGAAGGATGAAGTATTCTGAAAATAAATATAGGAGAGAATATGTCAGGAAAGAACAGGTCAGAGGACACTACGCCGGAAGACACAGCGCTTCTGCGGGAAGCGCCGGAACATGACATATCAGAAGATAAATTTCGCGGAGCCGGAGGAGAGAAGAGACAGCGCCGGCTCAGAAGGTACAATATCCGGATGCTGATTGCATCCGTTGCCACATTGATGGCATTATGTGCGGTTCTGCTGGTCAGAATACAGAACTTGAACGGGACAATCGGAAATATGGCTTCGCAGATTGCCAGACTTACCGGAATTGCCGCCAGGCAGCAGGAAGAGCTGCAACTGCTGAGAGAGCTGACGGAGGATCTGAGTGCCGCTCTGGAGGAAAAGCTGAATGACGGGAGAAAGGATACGACCGGGGAGAATGGCGGACAGGCCGGAGATAAAAGCGTGGAAACCAGCAGCACTGCCATTACCGCAGCCCATAAGGTTTACCTGACTTTTGACGACGGACCCGGTGCGAACACCCAGGAGATACTTGACATTCTGGACCGATATGGAGTGAAGGCAACCTTTTTCGTGGTGGGAGAACAGGCGGAGCAGGAGGAAGAGCTGCTGAAAAAGATTGTGGAGGCAGGCCACACTCTTGGAATGCATTCCTACAGCCATAAATATTCCGAGTTGTATGCTTCCGTGGAGAGCTTTGCGAAGGATTTTGCGAAGATGCAGAATTATCTCGAGGATGTCACAGGAGTGAAGAGCACTGTGTATCGTTTCCCCGGAGGAAGCTCCAACACTATCAGCGAGATTGAGATGGAGGAATTTGCCCGGTATCTGGACGGGCAGGGTGTGCGCTTTTTTGACTGGAATATTTCGTCCGGGGACGGTGGCAGCCATCTGGTTCCTGCGGAGACTCTGATTGAAAACTGTACGAAGAATGTCAGTAAGCACAGCACATCCGTTATTCTGATGCATGATTCCGCCGGCAAGAGCACTACGCTGGAAGCGCTGCCCACAGTCATCGAGACGATTCAGGCTATGGAGGACACAGTACTTCTTCCCATAACGGAGGAGACGACCCCGGTGCAGCACATTAAATGGCAGGAAAATGAGTGATCATTTATGAAATAAATTAAAAGAAAGGATGTGATGGCAACGCGCAGGATATTACTGAAATTAAGCGGAGAGGCCCTGGCTGGTGAAAAGAAGACCGGCTTTGACGAAGAGACGGTGAGGAAGGTCGCCCTGCAGGTAAAGGAACTGACAGATGACGGCGTTCAAGTCGGCATAGTCATCGGCGGCGGCAATTTCTGGAGGGGAAGAACCAGTGAGAACATTGACCGGGTGAAAGCGGACCAGATCGGTATGCTGGCCACGGTAATGAACTGTATCTATGTATCGGAAATCTTCCGTTCGGTGGGCATGCGGACCGGTATTCTGACTCCGTTTGCATGCGGTTCCTTTACGGAGCTTTTCTCCAAAGACAGGGCTGTAAGCTGTCTGTCGGAGGGGCAGGTAGTGTTTTTCGCGGGAGGTACGGGCCATCCATACTTTTCCACGGATACGGGTGTGGTGCTCCGCGCCATCGAGGTGGAGGCGGAGGTGATTCTGCTGGCCAAATCCATCGACGGTGTGTACGATGACGACCCCAGCAGGAATCCCCTGGCGAAAAAATATGACCAGGTAAGCATTGACGAAGTGATTGCGAAGAACCTTCAGGTGGTAGATATGACAGCCTCGATTCTGGCCAGAGACAATAAGATGCCCATGTGGGTATTCGGTCTGAACGAGGAGAACAGTATTGTAAATACCGTAAAAGGCAAATTCAACGGTACAAAGGTGACCATTTAAATGACATGAGGGGAAAGGACCGAAGGGTCTTCCGCCGTGAAACGGGAGAGCCGCCGGTGTGGACGGTGAAAAGAGGAAACAGTTCGGATAACTGAGAAAAGGAGAGGATAGTTTTATGGATGCCAGACTACAGCAGTACGAGGACAAGATGAGAAAGGCCATTGATTTCCTGGAGGGAGATTACAATACAATCCGTGCGGGGAGGGCGAATCCCCATGTTCTGGATAAAATCCGGGTGGATTATTATGGGACGCCTACGCCGATTCAGCAGGTGGGCAATATTACAGTGCCGGAAGCAAGGATTATTCAGATTGCTCCCTGGGAGAAATCACTGATCAAGGCCATTGAAAAGGCAATCATGACTTCCGAGCTGGGAATTCATCCTTCCAATGACGGAAGTGTGATTCGTCTGGTCTTCCCAGAACTTACAGAGGAACGCAGAAAAGATCTGGTGAAGGAAGTCAGGAAAAAGGCCGAGGAAAGCAAGGTGGCAATCAGAAATATCCGCAGGGACGGCAATGACGCCCTGAAAAAGCTGGGAAAGACCGATGTGTCCGAGGACGAGATCAAACAGCTGGAAGACCAGCTGCAGAAGACCACCGACAAGTTTATCAAGGAAGTCGACGGGCTGATGGACAAGAAGTCAAAAGAAATTATGACCGTATAAAACAGATGTCAGACGGGAAAACGTAAAAACAAAGCGGCACGGGGGAGCGGAGAAACGTATTGTCTTGCTCCCCTGTTTGGCGGTAATGGAACGAACTGTAAACAGCGACATAAAGCTACTGCAGACGTAAAACAGGACCCGGCGGAGGAGAGACAGCAGGGAAGACGTCGGAATGAAGGGAAACAGAGAGGCCCGGATAATCTGGCGGGAGGACAGATACGGCATGGAAAGGCGTGGATAGAAGGATGAGTGAAGAATTGAAGATGCCCAGGCATGTGGCCATCATTCTGGATGGAAACGGCAGATGGGCAAAGGCAAAGGGCATGCCCCGCAATTACGGCCATGTGCAGGGGGCGAAGACTGTGGAGAATATCTGTGAGACGGCGTGGAAAATGGGAATTCCGTATCTGACGGTGTACGCTTTTTCCACGGAGAACTGGTCCCGTCCCCAGGACGAGGTGGATGCGCTGATGAAGCTTCTGCGCAATTATATGAAGACCT
>JAAWLQ010000255.1 GCA_022797995.1 Lachnospiraceae bacterium | reverse complement strand
CCCCCTGCCGATTTCATCCAGAATCAGAAGGCTGTTGGAAGTGGCATTTCGCAGGATATTGGCCACCTCGTTCATCTCTACCATGAAGGTGGACTGGCCGCTGGCCAGATCGTCGGAAGCGCCCACCCGGGTGAAAATTCTGTCCACTATACCGATGTTGGCGCTCTTCGCCGGAACAAAGCACCCTATCTGCGCCATCAGCACAATCAGCGCAGTCTGACGCATATAGGTGGATTTCCCCGCCATATTTGGGCCTGTGATGATGCTGATACAGTGCTTGCTGTTGTCCAGGAAGGTGTCATTTGCGATAAACATATCGCCTGCAATCATCTGCTCCACCACAGGATGTCTGCCGTCCCTGATATCAATAATTCCCTTTTCATTCAGCTTCGGACGCACATAACGGTTACGCTCGGATACCAGTGACAGAGAGGCGTAAACATCCAGCTTTGCCACCGCTTTTGCAGTGGCCTGGATACGCTCCACCTCCATTGCGATGGAGTCGCGGATTTTACAGAACAGGTCGTATTCCAGCGCCGTCAGCTTGTCCTCCGCATTTAAAATGGTGTCCTCCAGCTCCTTCAGCCTAGGTGTGGTGTACCGCTCCGCATTAGCCAGAGTCTGTTTCCTGATATAATCCTCCGGCACCAGATTCTTATAGGAATTGGTCACTTCAAAATAATAGCCGAATACCTTGTTATACTTAATTCTCAGGTTCTTGATTCCCGTCCGCTCTCTGTCCTGTTCTTCCAGCTGTGCAAGCCACTGTTTCCCGTCTCTCTTAGCGCTTCGCAGCATATCTATGGTCTCGTCGAAGCCGTCTTTTATGATGCCGCCCTCTCTGATGCTGACCGGCGGGTCCTCCTCAATAGCATTCTGAATCAGCTGATAAATGTCCTGAAGGTCATCAAGACTGTTCTCAACCCCGCGCAGTTCCTGCCCTGAAAAGCCTTTTAAGACCGTCTTGACGGCGGGAAGCATCTCCAGCGAATTCCGGAAGGCAATACAGTCTCTCGGGTTGGCGGTCTTGTAGGTCACCTTGCTCAGCAGCCGCTCCAGATCATAGACCGGGTTCAGATATTCTCTGATCTCATCTCTTGACACACTGTCCCCGCCCAGTTCTTCCACGGCATCCAGCCGCTGTTCCATCTCTTCCCTGTCCACCAGAGGCTGTTCCAGCATACTTCTCAGAAGCCGCCCGCCCATGGCTGTCTTCGTCTTGTCCAGAACCCATAGCAGAGACCCTGTCTTCTGCTTCTCCCGCAGGGTCTCCGTCAGCTCCAGATTCCGTCTGGTGGCGCTGTCGAGCAGCATATACTTGCTGGTGAGATAGGGATAGATATGAGTAAAATGCGCCAGATCCGTCTTCTGCGTATCATACAGATACTGGAGCAGGGCTCCGGCGGCGGTCATTCCTGTGGGAAATTCCTCGATTCCAATGCCCTTCAGCGTATTCACTTTAAAGTGGCGGAGCAATACCTTTCTGCAGCTGTCGTCGTCAAAGGCGTGAGGCGCCAGCGCATTGACGGTGATATGGTACTTTTCCTTCAGCTCCTCCAGATGAAAGCCGCAGACCAGAAAAGCCTCGTTGCAGATAATCTCCATGGGCTCATACTTCATCATCTCATCATTCAGCTTCTTCAGATCGTCCACTTCCGTCAGGAAATAGTCCCCTGTGGTCACGTCGGCCACGGAAATGCCAATCTTCGTGGCTGTATAGGCAACGCACATCAGGAAATTATTCTTCGATTCCTCCAGGGACTGCATATTCAGATTCGTACCCGGTGTGACAATTCGGATGACTTCCCGCTTTACAAGCCCTTTCGCCAGCTTCGGGTCCTCCACCTGTTCACAGATAGCCACTTTATAACCCTTATTGACCAGCCTGGTCAGATAGGTTTCCACCGCATGATAAGGAACGCCGCACATGGGAGCGCGCTCCTCCAGCCCGCAGGCCTTCCCTGTCAGAGTCAGCTCCAGCTCCTTTGACACGGTCTGAGCATCTTCGAAAAACATTTCATAGAAATCGCCCAGACGATAAAAGAGAATACAGTCGGCATACTGTTTTTTGGTTTCGATGTATTGCTGCATCATGGGTGTAAGGTCTTCAACGGAAATCTTTTCCGGCATGGTTTCACTCCTGTTCTGTTGCTTTTGTATATGCTTTGTATCTGATCTGAGCCATCTGGCCAAATCATTTTATGTCTTTTGTACGGGCGCAGGCCAACTCTGTCTGCGCACACAAAAAGCGAATATACCGTGTCTTGTACATTCGCCCTTATTCTAACACAAAATATGGTAATTGTAAAATTTCTTTTTTATATTAACCGGAATCTTCCTGTCACAGCATTCCTGTTCACGACCTTCCCGGCAACAGATCCACAGAGAACCGTGACATCACAGCTCCTTCCGCGTCGGCGTCACCAGAAGCGTTACAGGCACATACATGGTGGAAAGCCTGCCGTTGGACCTGATCTCCAGACAGATCTCATAACGCCCCTTTCTCAATGTGGTGGGAACGATCTCGAAAACGGCCCTGGTCACGCTGTGTCCTCCGTGAAGCTGATTCAGACACAGTGACATTTCCTCTCCCGGAAAGGCCCGCCATTCCTGTGGAAGATGCAGCTTTATCTCCAGCCACTGCTGACTGTGCAGCCTGTTGTAAAAGCGAAGCTCGAATTTCTTGCCCGCATCTGCTCTGATCTCCGGACTGCCATCCCCATAGGTGACACATACCTCAAACAGGGGATTCGCTTTCCGGATGCTGACAGGAGAGATAAGAAGCTGTTCCCTGAGGGAACCATACTCTAACGCCCCGATTTTAAACCGTCCCTCCGACACACTGTCCGTCTCATGGAATATAAAAGTCCCGTCCGTCCCCATTTCATAATGTCCGTACAGAAAGACAGGCATCAGATTGACCACACGTCTCGTGAGCTCCGACACCGTTCCCGGTACCACAAAGCCGGACAGCGGCGATTTCGTCAGGTCCAGGGAAATGGTCTTAATCTCATCCCCGATGGGCTGCAGCCATTTTTCCTCAATGATATCCGTGCCATGGATGATTCCGAGAATCGCGCCTAGGGTACCGGCCGTACAGTCGGCGTCCTCACAGCACCCTGCGGCTATACAGATACTTTTTGAAAAGGAATTCTCCCCGTAAAGCCAGCCCACCATCATAAGTCCTATATTGCTGGCCGCGTCAAAGCCCAGCTTTCCCAGGGGTACATCCGTCTCCGGTTCCTGGTCCCTGTAACCTCCAAGCATACCGAAGGATCCCGGAACCGTCTGTAATATAACCTTTCTGGCCTCTTTCCAGCTCAGCCCCCTTTCATAACATGTAAAAGCAGTATCCACCGCTTTTGCCACGGCGCACTCAGCGGGAATATACTTTTTCCCGATTTCCACAAGCTTTCTTATGTCAGACTCCAGAAAAGCCGCGCTCTGAATCGCCGCACAGAACAATTCTCCGTACACCCCTTCGTCCGCATGGTCACAGACAGCGTCCTCATAGGCATACTTCACCGCAATCTCCGGATGTCCCGGGGCAAGGCAGGCCCAGATCTCGCTTCTGATAAAACAGCCGCAGCTGTCCTTATTATGATTGCCATACCACCCTGAAAGGGGCGGCTGAAGGCCGAAGCGCATATTGTTTTTGCCGGCGCCGTACTCCGACCAGTCCGGCACAATATAGGAAATCCAATACTCTCCCAGAATTTCTGCATTTACATTTCTGCCGTACTGTTCCGCCGCATTCAGCCAGACCAGCTGCAGATCCAGATCATCGTTGGGCAGCACCCCCAGCGACAGATCATGGGTATAATACTCTATATCATAAACACCC
Organism: Lachnospiraceae bacterium; assembly: GCA_022797995.1. GTDB lineage: Bacteria > Bacillota > Clostridia > Lachnospirales > Lachnospiraceae > Acetatifactor. The sequence continues at coordinate 2,258 of JAAWLQ010000255.1, read as the reverse complement.
CGGACACATTCAAAGGGCGCTCCCAGCGTTCCCCCGATATTCTTCCCCAGCCAGCAGGCTTTCACCCTGTCATGGTATGCTTCAAATGTCAGCTTCATATTCTCTTCCTTTCCTTCCGGTCATCATGTTCTTTTGTCGCTTTCGGATTTTCGTAACAGTTCGGCGACCTGTCTGATCTGTTATGTATTTTATACTGCTTAACAGTTAAAATTTCCGAGTAACCTGACTGCAGACCGCCAGCCAGGTACTTTCCCAGCGGCATCACTGTAAATTCTGGCGGTCTGCAGTATACTATAAAGAATCCGTGCGGAAAGGAAAACGGGTGTTTTTTACATGGGTGTAGTCAATTTTTACGAAACTCCGCGGGAGTCTGATGAAAAATCTCCTTAAAATGTCTGTAGAACTGCTTTCTGTCCGTATATCCCGTTCTGGTCATGATTTCCTCGTTGGTCAAATCCGTGTTCTCCAGAAGCCTTGCGGCTTCCAGAATCCGCTTCTCTTTGATATATTCGGAAAGGCTTTTTCCGCAGTATTCATGAAAGATGCGGCTGAAATAGGAAGGGTTGTAGAAAGCCCTCTCCGCAATTTCCCGCAATGTGATCTTCTCAAAGCATTTTGCGTCAATATATGCCAGACACTCCACCATGATCTGATTCATATACCGGTCTGCGGAAGTGTCTGCCTTTTCTTCCTTCAGCTTTCGGAGAATCCTGGAGAAAAGCACTCTGCTGTATCCGTTCAGAATCAGCTGATATCCCGTCTTCTTTTCGCAGAATTCCTTCTCCATACTTTCGATCATTTTCTGAATGTCCAGGAATTCGTTTCCCAGGAAACGCACAGACTGGGCCGGAACCGGTTCCACCTCCCCGAATTCCCGGAATATGGAAATGGCAAAAATTTCATAGATATTCTCGGAATGAATCAGCTCTTCGCTGAAATATTCCGGTACGTAGAGGAGATTGTAATACCGAAACCCGTCCTGCTCTCCCATGGCTTCAAAGGAATGCGTCTGCCCGTAATTTACAAAAAACAGATCGCCCGCTTCCGCATCATACTTTACCCCGTCTATATACTGGTATCCTCTGCCGCCGACAATGAAGATCAGCTCCACAAATTCGTGAACATGTGCTTCACAATGCAGATCATAATCGCAGTATATGATGTTGATATTTTCCTGAGGTCTCAGGTAGCTGTTTAAATCGTATGTATACATATTTTCCTGCCCTGTTCGCGCTGTTTGCAGTATCTGTCAAAACAGCATATCTGCTATTTCTTTTATATTTCGTATGGTTTCCTCATACGGAATTTTTTCATCTGTAAAATATTCCGTAATTTTCTCATAATCCGATTTATAGAAATCATTATCACAAAATTCACAGATCTTTTCTTTTATATTAATGTCAGGCTTTGCCGAAACGCATATTGGCAATTTACTTCTATGTTCTCTCACCTGCAATACCAGCCTTTTTAGTTCGTCGTCAAACAAAACCTGTTGTCTGAGTTTATATAAATCATATAAATGTCGGGAATATCTCTTTGATTTTCCCTGCATATAATAATCACAAAGAGCAAATACTTTATCAATCATGGTGCGATTTAAGGATTGTACCTGCATGTGAAACGGATGCAGGTCATATTCATCCGCAATATTCCTGTTCTCAACAATCAGATAATCATAAATAAAATTTCCCACACTTTTAAATTCCGTAGGAAAAGCATATGAAATCAGAGCAGTTTCCAGCTTTACTTCCGGTCTGAGTGCGTCGTTCGGATATCCTGACACAGGCTGGTAGGAAAAGAAATAAGCATTGTAATCCTTATCACTTTCTATGGTATCCCAGTTTTTTATCACAAGCCCCAGCTCTTCTGCGATCGGAGCTATAATTCTGTATTTGAGTCTTTTTCTTCGCGCCTCCCCTAAATGTTCTGTAAATGTAATATCTATGTCTTCAGAAAATCGGTTGATACAATGAAAACATTTTGACAGAGAAGTACCTCCCTTAAATACACAGGATAATCCCTTTGACTGCGCCAGTTTCTTTAAAATCATGGTCACATAATAATCCTTTTCTATTGTTTCCTGATTGACAGCAAAAAAATCACTGGCCGCTCCAATTACTTCTCTAAACAGTTCCCTGTCTTCATGTAAATACATATTCCAACCTCATTTCATAAAAATATCGATATACAGAATCAGGATAATCAGATATATATTTATCTATATCTGTCCTTCTCATGTCACATTTTCTGATATATTC
>JAAWLQ010000254.1 GCA_022797995.1 Lachnospiraceae bacterium | reverse complement strand
ACAGCTAAGCTTTCCCAGTTGTCCCTTACAATTTTCAGAATTTCCTCTGCCATCTCCCTCGCCGCTTTCTCAGCAATACCGAAATGAAAGGCCGTCTCGATAGCCAGAGAGACAGAGATTCGGTTATCTTCCTCATTTACATTCAGAGACAGCTCGTCTCCATAAGGAACCGGGTTCACGTCGAAGAGCGGAGAAAGCATCCACCCATCATTTCGCAGAAGAAACCCATGATTTCGCAGGTGATCATCCGTGTTGGAAACCGCCATATTAAATACAATGCGTTTCCACAGTTCCGTTAAATCCTTTTCAGGACTACTTCCGTGAGACTTTATGACAGCTGCAAGCTCTAAATAGCTGGAGCCGTCGGAGGCAGATGCGCCGTCCGTTTTTCCCAGCAGGGTCATGGCAGAGGCAAAATGAATCCGCCTGTTCCCCTGGCGGTCAAAACGTTTTACCAAAAAGGTACTGCCGAATCTGGAAAATGTCTCAAGCTTTGATTCGGGGACATTCAGGCCGCACATACGCGCCAGATCATGAACCACCTTTTCCCACGCACCGGTGTTATTCTCATCATTTCTGGAAGGGAATTTTGCAATCCACAGCTGTCCCTGAGCATCGATAACGGTTGCCTTCGGCCGTGCACCGCCCAGAGAAGACCCTGGTCGTATCAGCTGATTCAGCCATTTCTCATTCAATGGGACATCATCGTTCTCAAAGTGTCTCGAAGCCTCCTCCAGAGTGCGAAGCGTTGCCCATGGAGGCGCGGCAGTTTCCTTATCATCAGATAAGAAAACTCCATTCTGTTCTGATTTGAATCGAATTCCGCCCATACGGGTTTCATCATATACTCCCAGAAGGAAATCGCTGTCGTTCAGCTTCCGGGGCTTCCGTTTTTCTTTTTCTGCCTGCAGGCGTTCTCTCTTCCGCATTAAAGTCCTGCCCCAGCGGTCCGGAGAGGCATCGGCGAACATTCCGAAGATAGCCCTGCCATTTGGGAATTGTCTTCCACCGTATGGATGCAGACCCGGATCAAGGGAAAGGGAGGAATGTGTATATGTCAGCCAGTCATTGTCATATTCAAAGGAATAATTTTCTCCGCCCCTGACTGTATCCACATAAAGACGGCCGAGCAGCATTGGAGTATCCCCATGAAAGTCATCATATACATATATCGTTTTCTGATTTGCCGGCATATGTCTCCCCTCCTTTCCCGGTACTTTTCTGACTGTAAATTTTAAACCTTGCACTTTTAAGTAGTTTATAATTATAGGCTGTCCATGGTAATAAGTCAAATATTCTCATCAAAGCACTTTTAATCCAAGACACGCCGCCCTCTTTTTGAAGCTCAAATATTGTCTCTCCGTAATAAAATCTTCCCTCCCTATGGGCTGTGTAAAGTGAAAATCCACTTCTTTCATGGCCTTCACGGCAGCCTGTCGAATTGTCATTTTCCCAAATTGATAGGGAGCGTCCATGTCCCGCATATACTCGATATCAAACGCATTATTGTGGTCAAACAGGGGATGACATTTCAGAATCTCCATAGTCTCCGTATCATAGAAAAATCCCCAGTTCTGTCCATGTCTGTCGCGGTTACTGATCAGAAAATCCACAATCCACATCCTGTATATGCTTTCCCTGTCAATTCTGAGCATCTCCGTATCCGGGTCCAGCCCATTCACATTGCAGAACGAGGTAAATTCCATTCCCGTCAGAATTGCCTCTGTCTCCGTGGTCATACAGGGGCACATACAGACATACTTTCCCTCATCCTCTCCCGCCTCGTAAAGAACATGTTCCACATTCATCTTATCTAACAGCTTAGAGCACATTACCTCTATCCGGGATTCCGTATTGCCCTTTTCTCCCAGCTTGTACAGCCAGAGTCTCCCGTCCGAATGCCTCCTCCACGCTTTGGCATAGGTTCCGTTGGTGGTCAGTTCGGGCGTTATCATAGAGCCCTGTAACGTGAGATTTTTCCCATGCAGCGCTACCTGCGCCACAATCTCGTTAAGTGGATTCTGCCTCACGTCCACTTCTTTCCAGGGCAGATTACCGTCCTCCTCAAATCTCAGCCAGTACGGGTCCAGCACAGACACAGCCCTGCAGGTGACAGCTATTTTGACCCTCTGTTCATCCGTACTGATCTGTTCAAATCCAAACAGATTATAAATCCATTTGGCGTTTGCCCTGCTGAGCAGCAGTACCCTGCCCGCAAGCCAGCTGACAATAGCCTCCTCGTTTTTCCTGGCGGCTATCACCGACTGCGTCAGGTCATAGGATGTCCGGATGCTGTCGACAGACCGCATTTCCCGCAGCTTTCCTCTGAGTGGATATGGCAGATATTTCTCATTTATGACTTCATATTTTAAGGCATCGAAATCCACTTTCATGACTTCGATATCTTTCATCATGATTACAAACGGCCTGCACCCATCCATCTCAGCTTCCCCGCAATCTGTTTTGTTCTCGAAATTTGTTCAAAGTATACTATTATTTTCACCTTTTGTAAAGATGCCGGAAAGGTTTGCCTTTACTGTGAACCGGGAACAATTTTAAATACCCGCACCGGCCCCAGCAAACCGCCGGGTCTGATCTGCATGTACTCTGAAAAGCGATCTCTGACACGATGTACTAACGTGTTGGCCACCTCGATTTCCAAAAAGTTCTCTCCCGCAATGACCGCTTCTGAGATGTCCCACCGGTAAGGCGCACAGAGCCGTATGCCGAGCTCCCTGCCGTTTACCTTGAGCCTTGCTGTGACACCCACATATCCCAGGTCGATTCCCCACTCTCCCGGAGCCTCCAGCTTCAGGCATGTACGATAGCGGATATTCCCGGAAAACCGGGGCCAGCCCTTTCTGCCGGTGATGGCAAACAGTGTGGAATTCTCCCGCACTATTCGGTAATCCTTCTCCAGTCCCTGTTCCTTCAGGCCAATCTCCCAGAAAAGTTCCGGAATCGTAACTTCTTCCCAGTGTTCCTCCGCTGCTGTTCCCGCCAAATATTCTTCCGGAAAATTATCAAACCCCAGCAGGCATGACTGGTACGGTGTAAGGCTGATATGTACTTTTCCCTCCACTGTCTCCCCTCTGGTCACTTTTTCTCCCATCAGGTCGATCCTAAGAAAAGTTCCATCACAGGGCAGCTCCACCACACAGTCACAGGCCTCCCCGATCTCCTCCCAGAACAGCATGAACCAGTTGGCGCTTCCTCTTCGAAACCATCCAATCCGCAATCCCGCAGGTACGTTTCCATATTGCCAGGCCAGCTTTCTGTCTCGTATTTCCCGAATTAAGCTCTCTGCAAATTCATCGAAAGCTTCCGGCCTGTCCTGCCAGAATACCGGCAGCCCCTGACTTTCCATTCCGCGAAGTATCTGATACAGCCTTTTGGGATATTGCTCTGCATAGGGAACTGCCAGAAAGGTATGTTCATATCCATTCACTTCCAGTTTCCCTTCCCGGATCTGCCCCTGCTCCAGGTAATCCAGTGACAGGATATCAAAGTCCACATGGGCATCGTACAGCTCCCTGGCAATTCTGTCCTGAGTGCAATATCGGGGAGTACTCATCCACTCCCCTTCCGCCGGATAGAGTATGGCCCCTGCCGCCTGCAGATCGGATCCCTCCAGCAGATGACAAATCTGGTTTACATAGCGGATCATCCTGGAAAACCCCGGAAACTGCGGGTCATTTCCCATAGCGCCGAAATGAGGCGGACAGTCAGGATCCGGGCAGCGGTCCGAGAACGCATGGGGCACAAAGCGGTTGATTCCCCTGACCAGCAGGAAGTCCATCAGCCATTTCATACAATCGGCCCCTTCCGCCCACCCATAAGCCCCGAACACCTCGCACATAGCTCTGCCCTGCATCCCAGGTTCCATCCTGGCCAGGGAAACTGCCAGCTTTGGCAGCACATAGTGGAAGAATTCGCTGCCGGCCACACCGCCGGCCACAATGGAGGCGGCATCATATCCTGCGAACCCGGGCAGGACCTGTTGCAGCACAATGTCAACCCCGCTGATATCCTGGCCTGACAAAGCTCTGAAATAGTGTCCCGCACCGGCGCCCAGGCGCATATGCGCTCCCATATCCTCAATCAGATGTCCTGTGTACAACACCCCATGTTCCCGGCACCATTTCCCAATTTGTCCGGAAAAATGACATTCCCACAATCTCGTAACCCCATCCATGTAGGCAAGCCTGACCTGTGGAGCCAGCTCCCGATGGGGATACCAGAGCAATGGCAGCAGACCATATATCTCTCCCTTACCGGAAGGTATCCCTTCCTCCTCCAGCCGTTTTGGCATTACAGAGAGCAGCTCTTCCGTCCAGGGAAGTGCCAGACCCGGCTGGCCCAGGGTCCGGTAATACTGTCCCGCGTCTTCTCCCCAGTGCCCTGTCTGCTGACTGTACAACCCTGGCTCGTCCGAGAAGAAGCCTTCCAGAACCGTTCCGAAATATCGGGAAAGATGCATATAATGCGGCTCATATACCGCCTGAATCAGTCTTTTCACGGAACTCCCGGTCAGTCCGCTGATATAAGCTGCCTGCTCCGGAAGTCTCCCCCGAAAGGTCCTGATCAGGAAAAATATCCTGTAATACCCTTCCGGAACATCCCAGTAGAGGAATCCTCCTTCCCCATTCGCAGTCAGATTTATTCCCCTGCCGGACAGCTCCTCCCCTCTTCCTGCTCTGCGGTAAGCCACTGCTGCCAGCACATTCTCCCCCGGTTCCAACCCTGGCCACAACACCGCAGACTCCCGGGCAGGACCCGCCACATCCACATGGTGTTCCCGCAGGAACCAGCGTCTGTCACTGTCAGTTGTTTCCCCGCCTTCCTCTAACGCCCCGTTGGCATATCCTGTGGGAAAATGCCTGTCATCCAGAATCCATACCTTCATTCCCCGTTTCCCGGCTTCCTCCAGAATCACCTCCAGATCCTTCCACCACTCCGGCCCGCAGAAATCCTCATGGGTCCTGGATTCCACACAGAAAGCCCTGCATCCGCTTTCATATACCTCCTGTATCCGCCCCGGCAGCTCCTGTCTTCTTCCCTGCCGCAGCCAGAAAAAAGGAAAACAGTAATTTTTTCTATCCATTTTATACTCCTCTGTACGCTATAAGCCATATATAAATCAACTGAAAAAATCAGAGACTGCTGCACAGATCTCATTGCCACCTGCACAACAGTCTCCTTTCACACTCAAAATAATTTCTTTCTATCTGAGCTCCTTCTCACCGGACAGAATTCTCCGTCTCAGTTAAAGGAATCGTAATACTCCTCATATTCCTTCTGAATATCGTCCGCTCCCGCTTCCTTCAAAGCTGCCCGGTAGGCTTCGATATTGGCGTCAAATTCTCCCGGGGCACAGGTGATACATTTCACCAGATATTCATCTCCGGCCAGTCCAAGCTCTGTGGAATTCTCCCTGTGAGTGGGAGATACCCACACTGTCTGACTTCTCACCGTTCCTGCCGTGGCATTGACATAGTTGTCCAGCACATACTGCTTCCACTCGCCATAGCTCTGAGCTGTGGACTCCATAAAGTCCTTTTCTGACTTAAAGTATCCGCTGTTTCCTACCAGGAACAGGTCGTTGCAGATCCAGTCTTTATCCTTTGCATTGTAATCCATATCCTTGACCACAGGTACTCCGTCTTCATACTGGAAATGCTCTCCTTCAAAGCCATGATACAGGGTAAAGCCCCCTTCCTGGGTAGCCAGCCAGTCCAGGTAAGTAATGCAGGCTTCCACATTTTTTGCTGTCTTGGGAACGAAGATGGACATACCGTTCAAAGCATAGCCCGGGTTGTAGAGCTGTCCGTCATTCACATTTTTGAAAGGCGGAATGGAGACATACTCCGCATCCGGCTCGGTTTCTTTTAAGGTCTGCAGCAGCGATCCTCTGTCCGTTGCCACATTAGTATTCACATTTGCCTCGTAGACACCCACCTGGCCGTTTACCGCCAGCTTCCCAAGTTCTCCGTCCGCGGCCGTATAGTACTCCGCTTCCACCAGGCCCTCGTTGTATAATGTGTTGAGAAATCTAAGATATTCTACCGCGCCCTCATCCTTATACAGCAGATTCCAGAAATTCT
>JAAWLQ010000253.1 GCA_022797995.1 Lachnospiraceae bacterium | reverse complement strand
TCCTCTCGGTGAAGATGTAAGGAGCCATCTTAGGGTTCCATCTTCTGGTCTGATGTCCGAAATGGACACCTGCTTCAAGCAGCTGCTTCATAGAAATAACGCTCATGTTCTTACCTCCGTTTGGTTGATTTCTTCCGCATAACCGTCTCAGTCTGATACAGACTGCACCGGCTTCGCGTTAAAACCGGCTGCTCCGGCGATTACCTCCCGCAGATACTGCAGAAAGCACCCTCGCCGAATCGGTATGCGTGTTTTCTGTTTTAACAGATATATGACAAAAGTGTATATTGAACACTTTTCACAGCACAAAATTATAGCATAATACCTCCTGCATTGCAAGAGGTATTTCTAAATTCTTCAACCTATTTCAGCCCTATTTCAGCCATCTTATTTGCCATCTATTTCAGCGTATTTTCCCGCATTCTATCTGCTTCTTGTAATAATTTTTGCTATCTCCTCTTCACTTATTCCCACTGGAATCTCATAGGTACCGGACTTGATTTTCCGGGAATATTCATTCTCACACAGATAAGTGTCAAAGGAGTCTGCATCCTCCACCAGTCCCGCTTCCTTCAGCATAATGCAGATACGGTAAGAAGTAACCCCCGGCTCTATCACCACTGTAACTGACTCCTGACTTCCGGTTCCTGCCGCTTCGTCCGGGCCAGATTCCCCGGTAGTTCCGTCCCCGCCGGACGCCGTACCGGGTTCTCTGAAAGTTCCATTCCCGCCAGACGCCGTACCAGGTTCTCCGGAAGCTCCATTCCCGCCGGACGCCGTGCCAGGTTCTCCGAAAGTTCCATTCCCGCCGGCCGCCGTACCAGATTCCCCGGAAGTTCCGTTCCCACCGACTGCCGTACCTGCTTCCCCGGAAGGTCCGTCCCCGCCGGAGGCTGTACCTGCTTCCCCGGAGCTTCCGTCCCCGCCGGCTCCCGCACCGGACTCTCCGGAACTTTTCTCCGTATCGGGCCCTCCCGCTGACTGCTGCGTCGGATTCATTTCCGAGTCAGACCCGGAACCGCTCCCGGGGCCCGCTGTCTTACCGTCCTCCCCTGACGGTTCCACCGTCCCACCGTAATCGTTCTCCCCCGGCCGGGATGTATTCTGAATGTCGGTCAGCTTCAGGGAATTACTTTCCACCATTCCCAGTTCCGCCGCTCTTGTTCTTATCTCCGCATCGCTCAGAGGTACTTTTTCCGCCGTTAATCCCATCAGCAGAGACGTGACAATCATTCCGATTCCCAATCCCCGCATTTGATATCTTAATTTCACTTTATTCCTCACTTTGTGATATGGCTCAGATCTATCACCAGTCTTACTTCTCCCATCCCCAGGCCCAGTTCCCTGGCAATATCCATGACTGATTTTCCTTCCCTATAAAGCTGTATAATCTCCTCATTGTGGTTAAACTGCTGTTCGCCGGCAGTCCGGACAGCTTCCTCATCCTCCGGAGCCGCTGCCTCCTGCCCCGCTTCCGATACCGTCTCTCTCTCCCAATCAACACCGGTACCCGGCTCTTCCACCGGAAGCTCTGTCTCCCAGACACCTTTTTCTTCCTGTATCTCCGGGGCCGGCGCCAGTCTCTGAAGGGCAGAGGCCTTCTCCTCCGCTTCCTTCACGGCCTGATACACTTCCGACACCGCATTTTTCAGACTGACATGCTTATTATTCAGCATATCATACAAAAACACAGCCTCCTCATGGTTTTTATGGATTTCTGCCAACACTGTCTCGGAATACTCGTTTACCGCCATAATTTTCTCGTTGGAGAGGCGTTCCAGAGACCGTTCCGTCTTCTCCATCGCATAGGTAACCGCTTCCTCCACCACATCATCCACATGGCTCCGCACCGCCTCCAGCTCCTGGCTGACCAGATTCCTGATTTCTTCCCTGGCCAGTTCCCCTGTTCCGCCGGCAGTCTGTGATTTCTTTTCAGGAATCAGAAAGCTCAATGTGAATATAATGCCTCCCGCAACCAACAGGATTACTTCCATAATATCCATTTTTCTCGTCCGTCCTCATATTTTCATGTCAAAGCCCCCGCGGCCCTTTACCACCACCCGATCCTGAGGCGTCTTACTCCTGCGCTTTTTCCCGCCGTCCCCGCTGTAATGACCGTTCCCTTTTTCTTTGGCATCCGGTCTGTTTTCATGCCACTGCGCATTGTCGCTGCTGTGCACTTCCCGTATATTTTGTTCTGCCGTTTTCTGAAACTGCTCGCTGAAATTGGCCTGATCAACCGCCACCTTATTGTCTTCATTGTGCTTTATGGTGGTATAATCCTGCGAACGTGAAACCGTAGTCAGTTCTATCGCCCCAAATGCCATAAGCCCTTCCTTTCTCCCGAATATTACATGGGTACCATTCTTACCTCTCCGTCTTCCTTCACAAATTTACAATACCGATAATTCTGCTGTATCAGCCTGCTCACATTTCCGATGATCAAAGTGGTGTTCGGATGAACCTGCTCTTCCACCACAATCTCCGCTTCCTCCCGCGCCTCCATCATCTCTTCCAGCGCAGCACGCCGCGCGTTCAGCCGTTCCAGCTCACCGTTTTTCTCCTGGATCAGGGAGCCCACACTTCGCATATACCGCAGCTGACTGTCATTGTACTGAAATCCCTTTTTCTGCTTTTCGATGAAATTATTAAAAATAACCTGTGCCGCATTTACTGTCTTCGTTCTCTCTTCAATAGCTGTCCTCACATGCTCCAGCTGGGCAATCAGCAGAGGCTCCACCCCTACTTCCAGTGTGGTAGCCGTACTCATACTGCCGCCGATGGTCTTGACTCTGATGGCATTTGCCGCCTGTACACGTCCTCCCAGAATAATTCCCTTCCGGCCCCCCACTCTCACGTCGCTTCCCGCGGACACCGTACAGTGAAGAATCGCTTCTGTCTCCACAAAACCGCCTGTGACAATGCGGGAATTTTCCAGAAACTTTACAATAATATCGCCTCTGGCCCTCAGGTATCCCTTTCCCATGCCGTTCATGCCTTTTGCGATAATGATATTGCCTCCGGCAATGATTGTGGCACCTTCCACCAGACCGTTTACCACAACATTACCACCGGCTTTTACTTCAAAATTTTCGTCCACATTACCGGCTATCTCAACACTTCCATCATAATTGATATTTCCCGTGGATACGTTGACACCCTTCACCTGATATACGGAAGACACTACTACCTTCTTGTCCGCCAGTGTCACATGTCCGTCCACCATGGAAGTAATGGAGAGACCGTCCTCTGACAGCTCAATATTCTGGCCGAACTTCAGAGTCTCACGCTTTACCTCCCTGGGCTTGATGGCCTTTCCATACACGTCGCAGCCTGCTTCTCCCTGCTGCTCCGGTATAATCCTGGCAAGCACTTCCCCTTTCCGGCACTGATTAATGGTAGTCAGATTGAAATAATCTACCCGTCCGTCCTCCTTATGAGCCGGACGTTTATGAGAAACCGTATTAAAGCAATATTCTATCTGGGCATCCTGTCCCTGGACAGGCTTTTTCCCTTTTGCCACCAGAATATTCGTACAATACACACCCTCGGAAAGGAAATGCTCCTCCAGGGCTTTCTCCTGCAGTCCATACACAATCTTTTTATTCTTAATATCCCGCATGAATTCATCCAGCTTCAGCCGCTCTCCGCCCTCTGACGGCGGAATGAATCGGACGGTGGCCATCATGCCATCTTCACTGACCTCAAGGAAATAGGTCTCCGGACACACAGGACACTCTCCATTTCCCAGATGTACGATGCCGCCCTCCCCGAAGCTGATCTGTGCCTCAAGTCTTTTCTTATCATAACTTATCTTCAATCCATCCAGATATTTCCAGACTTCATCCGCACGGATTTCTTCTCCAAAGTCTTTCGGCTGATATAAGGCTATCCCATATCCCGTAAAATCATTCACCAATCGAAAGTAACCATTCTGCATAATCTAGCCCCCCGTCTAATTGCCTGAAAGAATACCCATGTAATTCCCCATCTTAACCTTCATTTTCTTCAGTGCTCTGGTATGCAGCTGCGATACCCTGGACTCGGAAACTTCCAGTATGCTGCTGATTTCCTTCAATGTAAGTTCTTCATAATAATAGAGAGTAATCACTTTCTGTTCTTTCTCCGTCAAAAGCTGCAGAGCCTCGCCCAGCACTTTTGTCAGCTCTTCTCTCTCCACCCGTTCTTCTGGAGCTTCAAAGTGAGAAGTCGTATGTCTCCTGTTGTAATCCTGAGACACATCACTGCCCTGTTCCATATACTCGTTCAGAGATACCAGCCCCGTAATCTTCATCTGAGACTGCCATTCCAGATACTCTTCATCTGAGATGCCAAGCCCCCTTGCCACTTCCTCATCTGTGGCGGTATGCCCTGTATTCTGCTCGATTTCCCTGATGGCCGTCTCAATCTTTTTCTGCTTCTGCCTGATGGTTCTGGGAATCCAGTCCATCTTGCGAATCTGGTCCAACACGGCACCTCGAATTCTCACGCTGGCATAGGTTTCAAATTTTACATCCTTTAAACAGTCGAATTTATCTATCGCATCTATCAGCCCGAAGATACCGTAGCTGACCAGATCCTCATATTCCACATTATAGCCCAGATACATACTGAGTCTGCCTGCAACCACCTTTACAAGAGGAGCGTATTCCAGAATTAACTGCTCTCTGGTTTCGGGTGATTTTGTCTTCGCATATTCTTCTAACAGTTTCTTTCTGCCTGCCTCATCCATGAAACCTTCGCTCCTTATCCGCCACTCTCATAATCTAACCTATGAAAGTGTAATTTTTATTCCTCCTGCTTCCCATCCTGTTCCGCATTTTCGGTATCTTCTGCTTCCTTCTCTATGACCTCTCCCTCTTCCATGAGTCTTTCTTCATTCTGTTTCTCAAAAAAATCAAGCGTCCACTTCATTACACTCCCCAGCAAATAGAAAATCAACAGTACAATAAAGAGCGCAACCAGCTTCTCCACCATAGTATACTTCTCTATAAAGGTAATAATGCATGTAACCGCACCTGCTGTCAACATCAAAAAAAGCGGTAAATTTTTCCTGTTCATGTCTTTATCCTCTTCAGATAATCTTCTCGGGCTTTCCTACTGCACGAATATGGAATGCGCCGGTCTCAGGATAAAAAATGACTGTCCTGCCGTAATTTGCACCGGTATCCTGAGCCAGAATCGGAATCTTCAGTTCTTTCAGTTTTGCTCTGGCCGCATCGGCATTTCTGTTCCCCACCTGGGCAACGGAAGGACCTCCCCCTCCCTGAAAGCTGAACATGGTAGCACCTCCGGCAATCTTCGCGACCATTCGAATACGCCTTGCCCCCATCCTCTCTATCTGTTTTACAAGCTCTTCAATACCTGTATCTGCAAATTTCGCTATATTATGCTGCCCTGTGGTTATTGCTTTGCTGTCCGGCAACATGATATGTACCAGCCCCCCGACTTTTGTCATTGGATCCCTGATTGCAATACCGACGCAGGATCCCAGCCCCAGAGTCATCACACCATCAGGGCTTTTGCAGGTTTTCAAATCTGCTATTCCTACCTTGACTATCTCACTCATAAGCCCACTTCCACATCCTTTTTATCCGTTCTATTCCGCATCTGTCACTTCGAACCCTCATTCCATCGAAATTCCCAGCGCAGTCATAATCTTTGCATAAGATTCCAAATCCGGAATCAGGATGAAATAACCGTCCAGCTTCACTTCATCATAAAATTGCGACTGAATCAGAAGAATATTATCACCATAAACACCGAACTGAATAGCCGGCACACTCAAAATCGCACCCGCCATATCCACCGTTACCGCAGGGGGTGAGGGAAATACCTTCAGATTCGTCATGGTAGACAGCGAATTCAGGTAGGCCCCGGTAATGATATTTCCCACTTCCTGCATGGCCGACAGACCCATTTCTTCAAATTCACCGCCCTCCGGCAGCATCCCCATGGTAATCTTCTGAATCAGATGTCTGGCACTCTGCTCTTCCACCATGAACATCATACTTCCGGTGATATCTCCCTCGACTCCCAGAAATACGCCTGCCATCAACTGCTCTTCGCCGCCTACCAGCTCACCCACCTCGGCAAACTCCAGCAGCCTGACC
>JAAWLQ010000252.1 GCA_022797995.1 Lachnospiraceae bacterium | reverse complement strand
TTCCCGCTTGCCCAGGGTAATGTCTCTGCATAAAATGCGGTCCTGTATCCGGAAAACAACCTGCGGCAGGAGAAATGCCCCCAAAAGCAGAGAAAGCATCACAAGATATAAAATTATTTTTTTCTCCCTTTTTTTACTATATCTCAAAATTCCGGAATCCTTTCATAAATGTCCATTATCCCCATTGTCACATCAGGCATGGTGTACCCATATTCCGGATTCTCCATCTCCAAAACCACATCCAGCGAGTTTTCCCCGCAGGGAATTGTTAACAACAGTCGGTTTTCTCCATCCATGGTATACCACTCTTCCACGTTCCACCCTTCATCATTCCCTTTTTCTGCATCCCGTTCTTCCTTCTCTGATTCCGTTTTTCCCTCTTCTATCTCTATAATGAACTCTTCGCTGTCTGTCAACACATCTGTGATATCTACCGCCGAAAGTTTCGTCTTCACAGCCGCTTCCATCTCTCCTTTTTCGATTTCTTCCGGCCAGGAATGATACGTTTCAGCCACTTCCTCTGTCATCAAATCATAATACCCTGCAAAATATCCCCATAACTCAAAGAACATATACTCACCCAGATAACTCTTCATCTGGGCCCAGTAATCATAATTCCCCTTTCCCAATTCTTCTGCTGGCAGACCGACCTCCGTTTTCAACGCATATATGGTTCCGTCTTCTCCGTCTACCAGTAGTTTCAACACTTCTTCCGAATCCTGCAATTCGATATACCACAGGATAAAGTTGACTCCTTTTGCATAGTTATCGCTGTAAAGCACATATCTTTTCCACTGATTTATTGTAAAGTCTCTTCCCCAGATGTCCAAAAGTCCGATTGTGATGAAATTCTCTATAATCCCCTGATACAAGCCCGCATTGGAATACAGATATTCCTGAATTTCCTGATTTATCTCCATTTCCTGGGACGTCACATAGAAACTGTCTCCCGCCTTCAGGCCATTCACAAAGTTCTCCAGCCGTACTGGAAGCTCTTTCTCATAATCGGTTCTCATAGCTTCCACATCCAGATGCATTCTCTGACCCAGCTCAGTGTTACCGCACAAAATGTCATCCTGTACCCTGAAAATAAACTGAGGAATCAAAAAAGCGGCAGTGATCAGCAAAACCACCCCTGACAAAACTGCCGTATATTGAACTATTCTCTTCCCCCGCAATCCGGCATCCCTTTTCCTTCCGATTCTTATCTGTCTCTTTTTCGCTCTGTCCATCTTCCTGTTGCCATTTATGCTTTCTTCCTCTTTGTTCTGGAGTCCATTCTGGGAAAAAGGACTTTTATCACCGTACCTTCCCCCAATCTGCTCTCCACATTCATGGTTCCGTTATGCAGCTGAATAATCTTCTGGCACAATGCCATTCCGATGCCTGCGCCGCCTTCTTTCCGGGAACGGGATTTATCTACCATGTAGAATGCTTCCGTAATCCTGCTGATCTCCTCCGCCGGAATACCCCGCCCGTTATCCACCACTTTGAATTCATAGAAGCCATCCATACAGGTGCCCTTCATGAGAATAAAACTTTTTTCCCCTTTATCCAATGCTTTTACCGCATTGTCCAGCAGATTATAGAACAGGGACAGCAGTAACTCTCCGTCCCCCTGGATGGTGGCTTTCTCCAGGTCTACCTTTCCTCTGACACCCCGATTCTTCCATATGGGACGCATGGTTATTCGTATATTCTGCTCCAGCTCCTTGGTGGAAATCGGCTTGCTTGTAAGAGGGCTCTTATCCATACTGACCAGCTCCAGCAGCTTATGAGACAGGCTTTCCAGACGTTTGCCCTGACTATAGATATAAAAGTAAGCTTCGCTGCATTCCTCTTCTGTCAGCTTCAGAGAATTCAGCATATCCGCGTATCCGATAATGGAAGTCAGCGGCGTCTTCAGCTCATGGGCAAAGGCGGCCGTAAAATCTTCTTTCTGCTTCGCTTCCAGTACCTTTTTCTGCATCTGCTCCACGAGGCGGTCCGCCATCCGGTTAAAATTCCTTGCAAGCTCTCCGATCTCGTCCCTGGCCTCGTTGTGAGAACGCAACGCAAAATCCCCATCCGCAATCTTTCCCGCAAGTTTGTCCAGACTGCGTATGGGTCTCGTAATGTATTGTGCCATAATATAAATGCAGACGCCTCCGGCCAGCAACAGACATACCAGCGCAATACGATATCTGGAAAGCAGATTCTGCCTGTCATTGTAAATTGCAGTCAGATCTCTGCACATTCCCAGGTAGACATTCCCGGAAGCAATATCGGCCATGGCCACAGTAAACATATAGTAACCATCGTGAATCCGGCGAACACAATAGCCATAGGTACTTGCAGCATCTAAAGCAGAAGTAAGCGCAGACACCTCCTGTTCAAATCCCATATCTCTGAGATAATCGCTTCCATAAAAACAGGTCCCGTCTTCTCCCACCACAAACATACGGCTTCCGCCCCGCTCCACACTGCCGGAAATGCTGTTCAGCGTTCGGCTGACGGCGTATTCCTCTCCAAATTCCGCCGTGGACTGATATCCCATTTCAAAGAGAAACTGGAACATATTATTTTCCTGATTTCCCTGCTCAATTTCCTTGTTCAGCAATTGAGAGAAATCAGAGGAAAGCATCCAGATGCCAAAGAGGGCAAACATGATGGTCAGTAATGCCGTCATGGCAAGGAACAGTTTGTTCGCAAATTTCATGGTCAGAAATCCTTTCGCTTCTCCTCGCCTTCCAGACGATAGCCGACCTTGTAGACAGCCGTAATTTCATTATCCCAGTTCAATTTCTTTTTCAGCCGCTGGATATGCAGATCTACCGTTCTGCTCTGGCCCATGTATTCTCCGCCCCACACCGTCTCGTAAATCGTCTCCCGGTACAACGCAATATTGCGGTTCCTTGCCAGCAAAAGCAGCAGGTCGAATTCCTTCATGGTCAGGGAAATCGGCTCGCCGTCCCTTGTCACGCAGCGGGAAGCAGTGTCGATCACCACATCAAACACAGTGAGCATGGTCTCCGTCTTGTTATACCGCCTGAGAACCGCCTCCACTCTGGCCAGCAGCTCCACAATCTCAAAAGGCTTTGTCAGATAATCATCCGCTCCCATTTTCAGCCCTTTTACTTTATTCTCCGTACTTCCAAGCGCAGTCAGAAAGATGACCGGAAGCTCCAGGGCTCTTGCATAGTCCATCAGTTCATATCCGTTTATCCCGGGAAGCATGATATCCAGCAACAGAAGGTCAAATTTCTCCGTATCCATCAAATCTGCCGCCTTTTCTCCGTCAGGTGCCCACGTACACTGATATCCCGCCCTGCGCAGGTTCATTCGTATCAGGTTTGCGATTGGCTCCTCATCTTCCGCAATCAATATTTTCAGCATAATACCCCTCACTTTTTAAGCACCTGCGTGCCCTTTTCTCCATACAAACCCGCTTATAGTCATATCCGGCGCATTGTACCTGTCCATTGTGTACCCGAAATGTATCTTTTTTGTATCTCAGAAAATTTACTATAAAAGTCCCTATGCCATTCCGGCGCCGCGAAGTCAAAACCGCTTTTCTTTGCGGTTTTGCGAGACTACCCTATTTTCCGGAACAGTCTTGCGTACCAGAAATCCATGCCCAGCTCGTCTATATAAAAATGCAGAATACGTCTGTAATCCTTCGTGGCTGTGCTGAGCATAATATAATCAATTTCTGCCTCTTTCATCTCATTCTCAACATGACGATATAAACTTTTGCCGATTCCTCTGCTTCTATATTCAGGAGAAACATAAAGCTCCTCTATTTCAAAGTATGGTGTGCCCTCCGGCGCAATGGAACTGGACCGAGTCGTCTTATCCGTTTTCCCAAACAAATAGCCCCAAATTACGCTCTCTTCCTCCGCAAGAAAAATACGCCTTCCCTCCAGGCTGTTATAAGTATTCCTGCAATATCCATAAGTATTGTTCTCGGCCTCCCAGTCCGCGGACATGGCAATCAGCCTTTCCAGCAGCTTATCATTCAATACGGATTCATAAATTCTCATGCTTAACTTCCTCTCCGCCATCGGCTTTTCCTGTGAGGCCTTTATTGTCATAAATTACAATGTTTTCTCCATGTCCCTCTGAAATACCTTCCCACAAAGCAGCAGACCCGGAACACCCAGTCAACCGCCATGGCAATCCATACTCCCACGGCTCCCATCCCCATATGGACGCCGAACACAAAGCTGAGTCCAATGCGAAAGGTGAACATGGAAAAAATGGCAATCACCATAGTAAATTTTACATCATTACAGGCCCGCAGCATATTGGGCAGCACGAAAGATGCCGGCCAGAGAAATATTGCCAGCCCATCATGAATCATTACAAGAATATAGGCCAGCCCGGTGGCTTCCGCTCCAAGGCCGTACAGCCCCAGAATGGGATGCAGAAACAGCAGAATCAAACTGTTTGCCACCGCTGTGGCGGCATATGTAATCAACAGAAGTTTCTTCGTATAATATTTGACCTGTGCCAGATCGCCTGCGCCCACGCACTGGCCTATCACAGTAATCATGGCCAGGTTCATTCCCTGTCCGATGATACATCCCATACTGTCCAGGCTGTTTGCCACACCGTTAGCGGCAATCTGCACTGTGCCGAATCCCGCGATGATACTCACCACAATCACACGGCCCAGCTGGAATATACCGTTTTCAATGCCGCTGGGAATACCGATATAGAGAATTTTCCGGATAACCGGCCATTCAAACCGAAATCTCTCTCTGTTCAGATGAATGGGATTCTCCGGATTTTTCAACAGGATATAGAGACAGAGTCCGGCCACCGCTCTGGAGATCAGTGACGGTACCGCCACGCCCGCCACGCCCATTTTCAGTCCAAAGACGCAGACAGCATTTCCACCCACATTGATTATATTCATGAGAATGGATACTTTCAGGGTAATCCTGGAATTCCCCATGGACCGGAACAACGCCGCGCAGGCATTGTAGACGGCCAGAAAAGGAAAGGACAATGCGGAGATAATCAGGTAGAGAATGGCATTGTGCATCACATCCGCTTCTATTTTCCCGAAAAACAGATTCAGGATAAACCTGTGTCCTAAAATCACAAGAAAGGAAACAGCTATTGTTATCAGTGTATTGACCCAGAGAAGCTGCTTTGCGGACCGGCAGGCCTCCTCCCGTCTGGAGGCCCCGATAAACTGACTGGTAACCACCGCCCCTCCGGTAGCAAGGGCCGCAAGCACACTGATGATAAGGTTATTGAACATGTCCACCAGAGAAACGCCGGAAACGGCCGCTTCCCCCACGGAAGAAATCATCATGGTGTCAGCCATGCCAACAGTGATGGCAAGCGTCTGTTCCAGAATCAGAGGAAGAATCAGTTTTTTTAAATCCTTATTGGAGAATATCATGACGATATCACCTCTTTTCCCATTTTCAGCAGTCAAATCATTCTAACATAAAAATGGAACTGATTCAATCTTGATGGACAATCTTTTTAAGTAGAAGTACTTGAAGCAAAGACAGCTATGGATCGTTTTAAGGCCAAGGCGGAATACCGGCAGGGGCCTCCTTCGAAAAAAGGAAGTACCTGCCGGTGTGTTTTCAGACATATTTTATTTCCTGTTTAAAGACAAATACTTTGCCCGGGGGCTGTCAATCGCAGCTCTCACATCTGTCAAATGCCGGGTTGAAGGCATAGAAGTTCCTGCTGTTCAGTCTGTCCTGGGTGATACGCAGTGCTTCGCCGAACCGCTGGAAATGAACTACTTCTCTCATACGCAGGAACTTGATAGGTTCGCACACGTCAGGTTCCTTAATCAGGCGCAGGATATTGTCATAAGTAGTTCTTGCCTTCTGTTCTGCCGCCATATCTTCCATCAAATCCGTAACCGGATCACCTGTCACCTGGAACTGTGCGGCAGTAAAAGGAAATCCGGAAGCAGCCTGAGGCCATACGCCCACAGTATGGTCTACATAATAATTTGCAAAGCCACACTTTTCGATTTCTTCCATGGACAGATTCCTGGTCAGCTGGTGTACAATAGTTGCCACTATCTCCAGGTGCGCCAGCTCCTCGGTACCAATGTCTGTATCGAAATTGCACATCTAAAAAGTAGCGTAAAATGGACACATCACCAC
>JAAWLQ010000251.1 GCA_022797995.1 Lachnospiraceae bacterium | reverse complement strand
CGCTGCATTTTCCGCATCCAGTAATACCCGAATCCCACTTCTCCATAGCGCGTATTCCCGGGGGCTATATCCCACACACCCTGATCCAATGCATATTCCACAGCATCTTCCGCATAAAAAGCCTCCATGTCATAGCCCAGCTCCTCCAGGTAAGGCACCAGAACCGGAGCCGCGTCCGCACTCAGCCCTCTTAAATAGTAAAAATCCTGATAAGGCTCTTTCGCCAGGAAAAAGGAGTTATATACCGCCCCGTCTTCCCGCGGGGCATTTGCCACATTTACCTTTGCAATCAGATAATCCGGATGAGCAAAGGACAAAGCCAGATACAATACTGCTACCACGGCCATCTGATAACGGAACAAGGGGAATTTTTCAAAAAATATATTCACCACCACGCCGACGAACAGGAACGTCAGCAGCACCAGCGCCCACAGCACCAGAATTCTCATATACGTCAGATAATAATATCGAATATACATGATCATTCTCACAGCGCTGGAGGCAATCATCACAAAGGTACAAAGTGACATAAGCGTCAGAATAATCTTCAACACCTTACTTTCCCTGAAAAATGCCATGCAGCACAACACAATCACCAGATTGAGCAGGCTCACCGCCAACAGTTGAAAGAATCCCTCTCTGGCGTACATAGCATAAGTATACCCTTCCGGCAGACGCAGACTACCGAAGAACAATCCCACAATCTGTATACCGGAAAACAGCAGGTACAGAAGTGTCAGCATTCCCGTCACGGTGATTGCCAGAACAGGCTCTCCCTTTCGCATATCTGTCACTTCTTCCCGGATTCTCTTCTTACACAGGTAGGCAGTCACGGCATAGGCGGCGAAAAACAGCACTGTTATCCGGAAAACCACATTTATAATGCTCCCCAGACTGATACTCTGCAGCAACCTGGCTGTCATCTGGCGGAACACCGCATCCGCGCTGGCCAGAAGTAAAAGCACCACTAAAAACAACGGTATCGCGATCAGCAGCCCCAGTCCGGCGTACCAGACCCTTTTATCCACCTTTTTCCCTCTGCCCTTCCGATAAGTCGCTCCGTCGGTAAAAGGCCGCCCCAGTTCTCCGATACTGGCAAAAATCAGGACACAGATGCTGCCCAGATATTTCCCCAATCTCCACTCTGAAGTGTTAAAACACTGCCGAAGCAATAAACTCATCAGAAGCAGAAATACGCCCAGCTTATTAAAAAAGATAAGAAATCCGTCATCGGTACAGAATGTGGAAATTCCCAGCAGAACCATGGCAGCCATGTAAAATATGCTTCCTTTTTTTACAGTAATCCCCAGTCTTGCAAAAGACAAGAAGAAAAACAAGAGGCTGCCTGCCACGAAAAAAGGGAAGGTCACCCCGGAACCGTTTCTGTACATACAAAACGCATACAGAACCGCATATACAAAGGCCAGCGGCCCGATAAAGCCGAAATTCTCCTTTAGTCGCTTCGTTTCCTCTGTCTCCACAGAAGCTGGCGGCACGGCAGATGTCGGCGATATTGATGCGTTGGCGGCATAGTAAGTGCCCGACTGCGTTTGTGGTGCCGGCGGCACGGGCGATCCTGGCGGCGTCTGATGTAATGGCGGTACAGGCGACCCCGGTGGCGTCTGGTGTAATGGCGGCACGGGCGACCTCGGCGGCGTCTGGTGTGTCGACGGCACGGGCGACCCCGGCGGCGTTTGGTGCGTCGGCGGCATGGGCGATCCTAGCGGCGATTGGTGCATCGGCGGCACGGGCGATCCCGGCGGCGTTTGGTGCGTCGGCGACATGAGCGATCCCGGCGGTATCTGGGAAATCGAGTCTGCCTGTATGTTATTCATATCGTTCGTATCATTAATCCATACACTTTGTTCCATTCCTTCCATATTTCCTTTCACTCCTTCCCTTTAACTGGCACGGACCCTTCCCCATACCAGATTCTCCCTTACTCCTCGTCCGGCACATATTCCAGGATATCTCCGGGCTGGCAGTCCAGCGCTCTGCAGACTGCTTCCAGTGTGGAAAAACGTACTGCTTTTGCCTTGTTATTCTTTAAAATGGACAGATTGGCAAGGGTAATATCTACCTTCCCTGCCAGCTCGGTAAGCCCGATTTTACGCTTTGCCATCATGACATCCAGATTTACCACAATTCCCATTCTTATACTCCCGTCGCCATCAAAAAGACATATCGTATCATGCTTCCATACTTCCTCTTCATCTCCCGTCGTCCACTGGATGGACAGGAGTATTCCTCTCTCCGAACGCCTTTTCAGATTTAAAGGAATCGCGTCTTAACAAAATAAGTAATCCAATTATCGTTAAAACAAGCAAGATTCCAATTCCTACGCGGACAGTAAAATTCATAATCTCACACCTCGTATTCCAAAACCAAATTTTAATGGGTACACACTTCCGAAAAGGGAGTTTATTTATATCTATTATATAGTGAGATCATTCTCCAGCTTATACCGTACCGCTTCCTCAAACACACAGGCCAGCACTTTGCTGAACAGCCCCGCAATCACAAATACCAGAATCACCACGCCCATGGCCACGGTCATATAGACAATGCTTCTCACCACCGACATCACCGCAATGAAAAAGCTCCAGTTCCCCATTTTCTGCAGACTGATTACGTTTTCCTGCACAAAGCAGTTCTCCTCCAGCACAGTCCTGAAAATTTTTCTCAACTCCCGCACCAGAACAATTGCAGCAATTCCCAGCACAAAATAAATGATAACCGACTCCTCGTAATGTTCCACCATATACGGAAACTGCTCTCCGATTTTCCTGATGCTGAGCGGCAATGTCACTGTCACAGCAATACCCGCGTAAAACATAAAGTCCAGAAGGTATTTTGTCCACCTGGTCAGATCATGCTTTTTTGCTCTGATATCCCTTTTTGTATTCATGCGCCACCTCAAATATTTTCTGCGAAACGGCCGGGAATCTCTTCCAGACCGCTATACCTCTTTTCTGTATGATAATATATCACCCCAAAATTCGAATGTCAATATATTTTTATTGTTTTTCAATAAATTATTTTCGTTTTCCATTAATAACGATACTTTCCACGCATTCCTATCAGGAACAAAACTGTCACCACTGCAGCCATCAGTTCTGCCACCACAATAGAAATCCATATTCCATCAATTCCCCACACAAGCGGTAAAAGTAACACTGCCGCCATCTGAAAAACAAGCGTCCGCAGAAACGAAATCAGGGCCGATATCAGTCCGTTCCCCAGTGCTGTAAAAAAGGAAGACCCGAAAATAGCCACCCCTGCAAAAAGGAAAGAGAAAGAATACACCAGAAATCCCTTCAGTGTCAGTTCCAAAAGACCCTGGTCATACCCTACAAAAATCATGGAAAGCGGCCGGGCCAGTACTTCTCCCAATACCACCATACTTACTGAAAAGCTTCCGACAACCGCAAGGCTTTTTCTGAGCAATCCTTTCAGCTCCTCATGATTTCCCGCACCGTAATGATATCCAATTACCGGTGCCACCCCCACGGAATATCCGATAAATGCTGCCAGAAAAATCATATTTACATACATCAGCACACCATATGCCGCCACGCCGTCTTCCCCCGCATACTTCATCAGCTGTACATTGTAAAGCATACCGACTATGGACATGGAAATATTCGACATCAGCTCGGAAGAACCGTTTGTACAGGCTTTCAGAAGTGCCCTGCCATCATACTTCGTCCTGGTCAGCCGCAGGAGACTGGTGTTGGGACGCAGAAAATAAATCACCGGCACAATACCGCCCACCAGCTGACTGAATGCCGTGGCCAATGCTGCGCCCGCCAGGCCCCAGCGGAACACTCCCACAAACAACGCATCCAACACCATATTCGTCACCCCCGCCGCCACAGTGACAACAAGGCCCAGCTGCGGTTTCTCCGCCGTAATGAAAAAGCTCTGAAATTCATATTGCAGAATAAATGCCGGAAGCGCCGCCAGAATAATCCTGCCATACAGCACACAGTTATCCAGCATAACGCCCTCCGCAC
This sequence comes from Lachnospiraceae bacterium, assembly GCA_022797995.1. Taxonomy (GTDB): domain Bacteria; phylum Bacillota; class Clostridia; order Lachnospirales; family Lachnospiraceae; genus Acetatifactor. The sequence continues at coordinate 2,152 of JAAWLQ010000251.1, read as the reverse complement.
CCAGCAGTGCCGCTACCGGACGGATAAACAGAATCCCCAGCACCCCTATCACAATACCACATACAAAAGACAAATACACAAACAACGAAAAATGACGCTGTGCCTTCTCATGGTCTCCTGTCCCCATGGTAATGGCAATAATTGCACTTCCGCCAGTTCCGAACATGAATCCCACCGCACCCAGAATCATCAGAAAAGGCATAATAAAATTTACTGCCGCAAAAGGAGTTTTACCTACAAAATTAGAAACAAAAAACCCGTCAACCACACCGTAAATCGATGTGAAAATCATCATGACTATGGACGGCAACGTAAAACGTAATAACTTCTTGTAATTAAAATGATCTGATAACTGAATTTTCATTATTATTCACAGCTCCCTGATTTTTTCCCTGAACTCATTCAGATATTTTCCTGTCAGACGGAGATACTGCTCCACTTCCTCTTCCGGCCAGGAATCCAGTACACCGTTCTCAATGTCAATCAGCCGCACCACCGTACTTTCAGCCAGCTTCTTTCCGCTGACTGTCAGACATACTCTTTTCTTCTTTCCACCGGCATTTTCCAGATAAACCATTCCTTCCGCCTCAAGCTTACGCAATGCGGAATTAACAGTCTGTTTGCTGATTCCGGACAGTCTGCAAATTTCCCCCAGCAGGCAGTTGTCCCCACTGTTGCAGATAGCATAAAGAATCTGCATGACGCTGTCGGACAGTCCAAGCTTCCATGCCGCCTCATGATAAGCCGCATTGGTCTCTCCTATCAGATAGTTAAAACGCTTCATTTCTGTTGTAGTAAAGCCCTTCATCCCCCATACCTCCTGTTCCACTTTCCTTTCTTCTCATAAATAACCGTCATTGCTTTCTCATCCCCACTTTCGATGCTATATGTTCTGTGGACTCCCTGCATAACTTCTTCGTTATGGCTGGTTTCTTCATGAAGTACAAAATCTCCTGAACTATTCTTACTTTTATACACATAAAAAGTACGAAATCGTACTTCAACTACTTTAGTACGATTTCGTACAAATGTCAATACCCAATTTTGATGTAGCAAGCTTCATAAAGGACAGTCTGTAACTATTACAATACTATTTTACCGCATACCATACAGCCGCATCCCGTTCTCCCAGGTTACTTTCCGCACTTTCTCCTCGGAAATTCCCTTAATCTCGGCCAAAGCAGATATTATATAAGGAAGATTCAGGGAGCTGTTGCGCTCTCCACGATATGGAACCGGAGCCAGATAAGGACAATCTGTCTCCAGCACAATTCTTTCTATGGGCAGATACTCCACAGTTTCTTTTAGCTTTTTCGCATTTTTGAAAGTCAGAACACCCCCTATGCCAAAATAAAACCCCATATTCAGAAATATTTTCGCCGTATCTTTCGTATAGGAATAGCAGTGAATGACACCGCCAATATCCGCTGCCTTTTCTGCCCTCATGATGTCCACCGTATCTTTGGCCGCATCTCTGGAATGAATCACCACCGGCAGATAAAGTTCTCTCGCCAGATCCAATTGTCGGGCAAACCACTTCTTCTGAATCTCCCGATCCGGTTCATCCCAATAATAATCCAGGCCAATCTCACCCACCGCCACACATTTTTCCTGCAGACACATCTCTTTCAGGCGTTCGAACTCTGTTTCATTTAATTCTGCCGTCTCGCTGGGATGCACCCCGAGTGCGGCATAAATATAATCATATTTTTCTGTCAACATAATAGTCCGCCGGCAGGAGGCCAGGCTGGCTCCAATATTCACCACTCTTGTAATCCCCTGTTCCGGTAAAGCCATCAGCAAATCTTTTCTGTCCTTATCAAAAGCTTTGTCATCATAGTGTGCATGGGTATCAAAAATGTTCATTTTCAGCCTCCTGTAACAAAAAGACCTGCTCGCATACAGGGGCAGGTCTTTTTCATACTTCTCATTTCTTCTCAGGGCCTTCCGTTGACCGGATTTTCATAATAGGTCACACTCTCTTCCAGAATCCGGAACTGTCCCTCTTCCAGCGAAAGTATACTCGCCGCGCAGTTGGGCAGACTGATGTCCCAGAAATCTGCCAGACAAATTCCACCAATTGCCGTCAGAATTCCACGATTTAAAGCGCCGTGCGCCACAATTAACACATTCTGACAGCAGCCTTCCAGGG
>JAAWLQ010000250.1 GCA_022797995.1 Lachnospiraceae bacterium | reverse complement strand
TTACGATTGTCAGTAGATTGTTTGAGATTGCTTCATGTAGTTTTTGTGTAGTTGTTTTTTGTCTCATATATTATCTTCCCCTTTTTATAGGCGATATGTCTGGATAGAGATAACAGATATACCGCCTTATAGTTGTGTTATTACTCCATGAATCCAATTGAAATCACATTGCGATTGCCATTCATATCATCATTTTCAGGAAACATATACAGATTGACTACCTTTACAGATGGCAAATAGAACCAATCCTGAAAATCCTCTACATCTTCAATAGACTCAATCTTATCGATGCCAATGAATATGTTGGAATTAATTTCAGTTGGATATAAGTTTGTACCGTCTTCAGCTTGTCCTATAGGCTTCTTATTCATGTTGCCAAAGCAAAGTATTGTCGTATCTTTTAAAGTGCTACATTCTGTAAAAAATAAATCACCTATTTCAATGCCTGTTTCCTTAGCACTTTTATCATCAAGGTTGCCACTGTTCAACTGAATCTGATAGCCTTTCTGTGTTTTGTTGTGTTCTATCAGCGCCTTAAAAAAATCTGATAATTCTATAATCATGTAATTACTTCTCCTTTTTCTTCGCATTTAGTCTGAAAATACTGTTAAAGTCTTGGTATGCTCATGTATACTTCTTATAACTGCTATATAATTGGCAGACCATGAAATCAATCAAAATCTGCCAATAGATTCTTGCATTATTGCGATTGTTACTTTTTAATATTCCTCAATGCCATAGGATGCTTTTTCTCACCCAAAGTCCGTAACTCCACACTCGCACCTTTCATAGCTGCCGCCAATGTAATCGCCCTATCATGCACACGCCTATATGCTTCTCTACCTTCTTTTGTCATGTCCTTTGTTGGTGCATGTTCCAAAACTTCATAACCTTTTTGCATTTCACCAAATCCACGTTTATAATGTTTTAAAGATTGCTGTACAAAATCATCTGGATTGACAAGACGATAGCCATCACCTACAACATTCTCAAGAGTCTTGTTATATTTTTTCAGCAGTATCTTTTTTGTTTTTGCAATGGCACTTGTGTATTTGTTTGTTCCATATGGTTCTTCAATCAAAGCAGCAATCTGCTCATGGGAAATGAAATCACCATAATTCATCTCATTTAATTTTTCTGACAAAATTTCTGATTTTTTCTTGTTTTCAATAACTTCATTCATTATACTTCTTTCATCCTTTCTTTTTCGTTTTTAACCTAAAACGCATAACCCAACTTAATATAGCGTATCTAAACTCAACCTAGCTCGCCATAACGTGGCTGAACTTAAAGTGCTTAGCCTAGCTTAAGATATCTTATCTTAACTTAACGGAACTCAGCATAGCGGAACGCGACAAATCATAGCCCAACTCGGCTTAAAATGCTTAACCCATCATGTCTGATCCCAGCAAAACCCAACGCAACAAATCCCATCTCAGCTAATCCCGTCTTAACAAAACACACCTTAAAACACATAGCATAATCAATATCCTTTAGTCTAATTCCTCAATTATGGCAGCAAATTTCCCATATTTTGGACGAGAATCGCAAAGTCCAACATAAGAACCTGAAACTTCCATAGCATCCACAATTGTGTCAAGGTCAATTTTTTCTTCATCATACAGAAGGTTAAAAGTAATCTTCCACTGGTCAAACCTTGGCCTTGTTCGTAGAATTCTTGCTCTGCTTACTACCATTGGTCTTGTATCCCGATATTCATATCTTTTTATCAGTTCCTCTTTTGAAAGATTCTCGCCATAATCAAGCGGAATATATAAATCTGTTACAGAAACATACTTTTCAAAATCCTTTCCCTTTTTGAATGCTTTACCACCATTCCGAAGGGTCGCTTCCACATTTTCACCAGGTATATAGGGGCCAATCCCATCCTGCCAATAACAGCCAGCTTCCCATTCAAGATCAGACAATCTTTCCAATTCTTCCTCCGTTAGTTTCTGCCCCCTTGGCTTATCGTTCAATTTCCTGATTTCCTTTGCGATTGGATGCAGCGGATTCACACACTGGCAAGAGTGCATAATCAACGGGGTAATGCCTTTCCAAGTTACTTTCAGATTCTTCATAGCTTTGAATCTCCTTTTCTTTTAATTATTTTTATGTGTAGGCAACATCTAATTGATGCCGCCTATATTAACTACTTCTACTTTTTTGCTTCGTTTCAGTACAAAATTTTAATTACTATTGTCATGCCATCATTTAATTTGATATCGACATCCAGATATTCCTCTGGATTCTCTTTGTCTTCACATCCTGAAATTTCTGAAATTGCATCCACCGGAAAAGAGATTGCGCCATAACTACCCTGTGATTCTTCAACAGAAAACGAAATAGCATTGTTTTCTACATCATAGCTGATATGGTTGAACACATTCTCCACAGTTAAAGTTCCATTGGACAACTTGATATTTCCCATCAAACCAAATTGTGACATCTGGATCAGCCTTGCAATGCTCATATCGCAAATCCCATCTTTCAGAATCTGCCTTGCCTTTTCCCTTGTTGCTTCGTTTTTCTTGTTCATAATGCCTTACCTCTTTTGTCTTTGTTTAGTTTTTCAATGTACATATCATCTCTGTTGTGTACTTCTATAACATTCATTGAATCCAACATGGATTCTTTTGTTATTGCTTTGTAAACGTCTTGCCACTGTTTATGTAATAGCGGAATCCTCTTACTATTTGCTGATACGTTTTGCCTTAAGCTTCTCCAATGCAGATATCCCCTTAGGTTTGTCATTTGATTGTTCTGTTCCTTTGATTTCCTGCTTGCTGAAGACATCCATAACATTTACTGTCCTGACCTCTGTCGTTGCCTTCACTGCGTTTTGGATAATGCCAGCTTCTTTCTGGACGCTTTCTGTCATTGCATCAATCCTTTTGTACGGCATTGTCAGGCCGCTGAGTATAACAACATTTTCATCCGAACCAGAAAGGTATCCATGGAACTCAACAGGTGCAGTCCCTACTTCTTTCCTGAGTTCAGGCATGTCAATCTTGCTATCCTTTGCAGAAACGGCTTCTGAAATGCCGATGACTGATACCACCTTGTCATCACGTTTTGCAAAGATATTACTGTTTCCATTAAGAATCCCAACAATATTAGCAGTGGTGCCCTTTCCTTTACCGGCTCTCGTAATGATGGAAAATGATGGTGTCATAAGGCACGCTTCGATTTCTGCCAGATCCATGTTCCCATCCTGGCTCTTGTTGTTGATGCATAGCACACTTGTAAAAAGCGAAGCAAATGTACGGTTTATCTTCTGCTTTTCGGCCGCATTGTTGTCCAGAATAAAAATACTTCCCATTTGCGGCTTCAATTCTTCGATCTCATTGAACGTCAGGCGGGCATTGTCCTTTATTTTTAAGGACTCGTTATCTGACGGCAGCACGACAACCATCCCTATCCTATATCCTGATTCAAGCAATACTTCTGCAAGCGAAGGACTGATTGCCGATCCAGTCCCACCGCCCAAAGACGAAATTATGAACACAATGGAATCCTCCAAAATATATTCTTTCAGTTCAGGAAGGATGGTATCGATGCTTTCTGCTAAATCCTGAATGCCGTTTTCCCTGTCGCAAGCTGCACCCTTGGAATTGTTGATATGGATTTTATGCGACAGGCTGACAGTATTCAGGTCTTCCATGCTCGTATTGATTCCGACAAAAGATATGTTGGATTTTTCACCTTCTAATGCAAGGACATCTTTCTCAATCTCGGCAGCAATGCCATTCCCACATGCACCGCACCCAATAACGGTAACCCTTAATCTCTCATTGATATTTTTTTTCTTGAAAATATTTGTGTTCTCATTCATTATCCGCTTACCTCCGTTTCTGTTTCCTTCATCCATGCAATACCATCCGCTGTTATGTAGTAGCTTTTCGCATTCCCATGAAGCAGCCCCTCTGCAATGTAGCCCAGTTTGTCCAGTTTCCTGATGTTGTTATAAATTGTTCTGTCGCACATTTTATCACCATCCTGTGCCAGTGCTTCCTGAATCTGCTTCTGTGTTGCCGCTACCAATTTACTTTTTGCACCACTTGAATACAATAGGTACAATATGTTATACATATGCATCTATATTTCATCCCTCCCATCCTGAGTTGCGCGTCTGCCACTCCTTCATTTACTGACAAAGGAATAGCCATTTGCCTTATATTCCAATCTTGTGACCATAATGTTGCTACCATCCATATTCTATCCCTCCATATTAAATTGTCATTGTACATAGGTAGGCTTATAGCCCATCCTGTTAAGAGTTTCTTTTATATAGTGTGCTTTGGGAATACAAACGGCTGAATCGCCGATTGACAAAAAGATTTCTTCATGGTAATATAATTTTGCGCAAGTTTATGTGTGTCGGTTTACCAGACTGACATACAGCATACCACGGAGCCTTTAGCATTCAAGTGTTACCAGCACTTAATTTATGCTAAAGGTTTCTTTTTATATCCTTTTCCACATATATACCATTGTTGCCAAGCATATGGAACCTTCACTTTAACCTCTTGTAAATATCATTCAACTGTCCATTCACTCCATTTCCTTGACATGGATATATCTTATCATGCTATGTACATATTGTCAACACCTTTCTTTCAATATGTACATATATTACTACCGAATATATGTTCTGTATTTACATACACGTTTTTGATGTGTATAATATGTACATGTAAAATTATAAGGTGGTGGTTCCCATTGTTCCCAGATAAAATAAAGATTACTGATGATCTAATCAAATTGATTATAGATACAAGAAAAGAATATAATCTAACCGCATATGGATTATCAGAAAAAATAGGTAAGAACAAGTCCTGGCTCCCTAATATAGAAAATAAGCGAACAAAAAATATCTTCAAGGAAGATCTGATATTGTTATTCAAAGATTTTGCCAAAGACAAGAATATGGATGCAGAGGACTTTATTATAAAATATTTGTCTCCTGCTGCCTCCATCGAATTGAGCAACAATGTTACTGTTCCTAATCACTATTTACAAGCTGAAATGCATTTGTTTTCACCTGATCATGAAGATTTGAATATTTCAGATGAAGAACGTATGAAAAGGATGGAATATTATACTGAAGAAAAACCATATGAAGTAGATTTAGTACGGCTCAAAAAGAAATTGAAGGATTTATCCGAACTAATTATTGATGAATTCAGTTACTGCCAAACAGCCAGTGACCGTTATAAAATGATTGACATGGCAGAAACCATGTATACAAATTTTTTAGGAGGTTTCGCATATACCCGGAAATTATATCAGATACCTTTATTCCAGGGAGATGCTGAAATGTCTTTTGGTAAAAAAGTGGGATCAGAATATTTAAAAGATACTCATAAAAACATTGTTGATTTTTCTCTCACACAAAAATTAGCATACGCTCATGCTGATATATGCAGCGAAATAAGTTTTGAAGAGAATAGACATAACTTATTTGCAAATATCATGCTTGTCAGCGAAAAAACAGATACTGAAGTATTGGATAATATAATGTTTGATCTGGATGGATTTATATATAAGCTACATGAATATATATTAGCTGCCAAAGGAATGTCAAAAGCTCGAAATTGTCCATCGGATATAGACTTCATTGCTATTTTTGAGCATATTGTTAAAACCATAAAAGACTTTATTCGAAACGCCCACTTAAATTATAGGTTTGAATATACAATACCTGAATCTGATACTGATTTAGATGAATTAGCCCAAAGATGTCTTGAACTAAATAATATAACTTATGGAATAAAGCAAGCTATCCGCAATCGGAGACAATGATTAATTGCACCACATAACCGCACTTTTAAGTCTTATAAATATAGGCAAATTTTTATCTGTAAAATGAGAATGACTGTCTGACAACACATAGAGAGAAACGGACTCTCATTATTCGAATTGAAGTCGAATGCCTTACCGTTAGACGATATGTGTAAAAATATAAATATTGTCATATTTCTAATTGAAATCATAACATTTTCCGATATATATTATGAAAGCGATGTTTTGTAAGGGGGGGATTCCAATGCAGATAAAATTCGTTAACAGTTAATTATAATAACTTCTCGGAATCTCAATGAATGAGATTCCAGCCGAAGATTGACAACGGAATATCGTGCACGAAAAGAAATTAGAGAAAAATGGACATAAACAT
>JAAWLQ010000249.1 GCA_022797995.1 Lachnospiraceae bacterium | reverse complement strand
TCAAAATATTCCTGTGTATCTTATGCCCCAATCATTTGGTCCTTTTGAATTTGAGGAAGAGCAAAATAAGAGAATACAAAAAGGTCTGTCACATGCAACGGTTATTTTTGCCAGAGAGAAAGCAGGGTATGATCTGCTGATACGCAAATACGGCTTGAAAAACGTTAGATTATCCAGGGATCTGGTGTTGCAGAACAGAGGACTTGTGACAGAAAATATTTACAGGGAAGAACTGCGGAAGGATGATTACAGGCTGAAAACCAGTGGCAATGTCGCCGTCATTCCAAACAGCAGGAATTATGAGTTTGGAAATAAAGCGGCGATTTTGGAACTTTATCGGCATATCATAGATGAGATATTAAGAAAAAACAAAAATGTTTATATTGTGTCCCATTCCGCAGACGAACGGGCATGCGAGGATATTTATGAAATGTTTTCCGGAAGTGGACATGTGTTTCTATATAAAAATGTATTTTCGGAAAAGAAACTGGATTGTCTGGAATTCAGTATATTAGCAAGAGAATTTCAGTATATGATTGCATCAAGGTACCATGCTATTGTACATGCCTATAAAGAGGGCATTCCCTGCGTGGCGATTGGATGGGCGGAAAAGTATGGCGAATTGTTAGATTTATTCGACCAGGGCGAATATGGATTTGATGTCCGCCACAGTAACGAGATAGACAGGGTTGTGAATGCAGTAAAACAGATGGACAATACATGGACACAGGAACAGAAAAAAATTCGGGAAAAACTCTCTGAATTGCAGACGGAGAACTGTTTCGACGTCGTAAAATAAATTTCAATGAAGGATAGTAAGAATGCGGAATAAAGTATTGTATGTAAAAAAGAAAGTCAGCGAAAACGGCTGTACCGGCTGTGGCGCGTGTGTGAATATATGTCCGAACAAGGCAGTCAGCATGGAGAGAAACGAAGAAGGCTTCTGGGAATCCCGTATTGAGGAAACAAAGTGCACAGAATGTGGTAGATGCAGGAGCGTCTGCCATCTTGCAGAGGGGCATTTGGCCAGAGATAACAGGATACCATCCTATTATGCCGCCGTTTCGAAAGATGTGGATAATGTGGAACACTCGTCATCGGGAGGAATCTTTTTTGAGCTTTGTAAAAAGATTCTGGGAGAATCGGGAGTTGTTTATGGGGCAGTTCAGGAGTCCGTCTTTGAGGTTGCCCACAGGAGAGCTGAAACACAGGAGCAGGCGGAGCTTTTTCGCCGTTCTAAATATCTGGAGAGTAGGACCGGAACATGCTACAGAGAAGTAGAGAAGGATCTGGAAAAGGGAAGAAAGGTGCTGTTCTCAGGGGTAGGCTGCCAGATAGCAGGTTTGTACTGCTACTTGGGAAAGAAATATGAAAACTTATTTACCTGTGAAGTGGTATGCCATGGGATTCCGTCCCATCTGGCATATGAAAAGTATCTGGAGGAGATGGAGCATCGGCTGGGGGATGCCGTCTGTGGGATTGTTTTTCGGGATAAAAGTCGGGGTTGGAGGAACAACTCAATATGTGAATCTTATAAGAGCGGAAGGAAAAGTCTGTCTTCCAGCAGTGTACACCCACTTCATGCGGCTTACTTGAAAGGAATCAACATGAGAAGCATCTGCGGCTTTTGCAGATATGCCCATGTACCAAGAACAGCGGATATTACGCTGGCAGACTTCTGGCAGTACAAGGGGAAGCTTGTGGGAGAAGACTGGGACGAGGGCATATCCCTGATTGCGGTGAATAACGAACAAGGAGAGGCACTGCTAAAGGGAATTGCTGATTCCATTTTGGTGGAGTCTGTAGAAGAGGAGATGGCACTGGAAAGCTGCCGCCATATGAACCATAGTCCTATATTGTATAAAAGCCAGGGGGCATTTCTTCAGATGCTACGCGATACAGATTTCAGTACTGCGGTTTCTGTCTGCTCAGACTTTGGTCCTGTTATAAAGGAAAACGAACTTTATAAAACGAGTGAAGTCAGAGAAGAGGAAATTCTGGAAGTATTTTGGAGGGATGAGCGGGAAATTGTTTATGTGGAGGATGGGGGAAAGAAATTAAAAGGTATTATCACATGCGGCCATTTCCTGGAAAATATACAAAACCCGGAAAAATGGGTGAATGAAGCCTTTGCAAAAGCAGTGCTTGAAGGGAACTGTCAGTATGTCATAAAAGATATTTTTTTATCGAATCAGAGAATCAACAGAATTCCACTTGTGGATCGAGAAGAAAATCTCCGGTATGAGGTCAGGAGAAAGGGCACAGGCCGTGTCCATGATGGCTTTGAAACCGGATTTGTGGAGATGGCGGAAAAATATGAAAAGATCTTTGGAGATAAGCTACTGACGATACTGGAGAAATGGCAGGCATGGAAAGAGAAGAGTGCCTCTTCCTGCATATTTATGGTAGATAATATTTCCAGAAAAAAGATATTGTGGACAAAGTATCATGTAAAAAGCATATGCAAACAGGAACTTCACGGTGAAATAGAGAAGATGAAACCGTTTCTGCAGCTCTGCCTTCAAAGAACGGAAGTGTACTTTGTGAAACGGCCGGATCTACTTGAAGACTATGAATATACGAATGAAGAGAGGGAAAGAATCGAACAAAAGGCGACTTTTCAAAGCCTGAGCGGGAATGTGGAGGCGAATGAAGCAATTTTAAAGAAACTGTTTGGGGACAGGTATTCTCCCGCATATGTAAAGGCACTGTGTGACGTGCCGCAGATTGTGGAGAAAAACAACCGCTATCAGCATGTGGATCATGTGTCTGACTATATTAATGTAATTGGCGGGTGCAGGAGGACATGCGGCCAGGTACAGGAGTATCACAGTACGGTTCACATATATGGACGTTGTGGCGTCTTTGGATATGCGGTAGAAGATGCCGATACTATGCCATCTATACTGCAGGGATTGTTTATTCGGGACCAGTATAAGATTCGAGTTGTCAATCATGGACTGTGGGGAGGAGATGAGGAGAAAATATTGCATAACTTATCTGTGGATATTATGGAAGGCATGATAAAACCGGAGGATAAGGTCATCTTATACATGGATTATCTGACTTGTATGGAGCGTCTGAGAAGTTTGAAGTTGTGTATTATTGACAGCACGCCTTTGTTCCATGAATTTATGAAAGGTAAAACTGCATTTTATGATAGGCCAGGGCATATGACAGCGGAAGGGTATGGATTTATAGCGAAGCTTCTTTATCATGAAATCATGTGCCACAGGGATATAACCATAGCCGATAAAACGTTGCAGAACATAGGTGAATTTCTCACCTTGTATGGAGACCATACAGAATCAGAACATGAAAAAGAAAGTGACTTTGGTGAAGCAGCTCTGGAGAGGTATCTGACCGAAGTGGAAAACAGGGTTCCGTATCCAGGACAGGCAAGGCGGGGCGCCATTGTAATGAACTGCAATCCATTTACAAAGGGACACAGGTATTTAGTGGAAACGGCGGCGGGGGAGGTTGACGAACTTTTGATTTTTGTGGTGGAAGAGGAGAAATCCCTTTTTTCCTTTCAGGATCGTTTCCGGATGGTGCAGAACGGTACAAAGGATCTGAAAAACGTACATGTTCTGCCTGGCGGTAAATTTATGATATCGGCGTTAACCTTTCCGGAGTACTTTGAAAAGGAGCGGCGGCAGGATGTCAAAATTAACGCTGTATCAGATGTGCAGATTTTCGGACAGAAAATTGCGCCCAGGCTTCATATTGCCGTCCGTTATGCGGGAACAGAACCGGAGGATAAGGTGACGGCGCAATATAATGAAACTCTCAGAGAAATTCTGGGGCTTTATGGAGTAGACTTTCGGGAGATTGACAGGATGAAGCAGGGAGAGGAAACCGTAACCGCCACAAAGGTCAGGAGACTGATGGAAGAAGGGGACAGAGAGGGAATACGGGCTCTTGTCTACAAAACAACGTACACTTATCTGGATCAACAAGGTTTTTTATATCAGACAAAAGGCGTGGAAATATGAGACAGCAGTGGATGCGGTTTGGGTCGGCCTTTGTCAGAGAAGACGAAATATGGTGTGTTCCCAGATCTGTGAACAGGCTTTTTGGAATCAGTATGAAGGATTGGTGCGTCAGGAGCATATGTGATTTAAAACTGACGCTTGGTTTCCGGATTGATTCTGTTTTTCTATATCAAGATGATGTCTGGTGTGTTACCGCAACAGGCTCCAAGGTGATTGAGTACAATCTGTTATCGAGGGAGATCAGGCACTTTGATATGGGAAGAGACAGACGGATAAACAGGGAGATATTTCTGTATAATGGGAAAATATGGATGATTCCCGAAGGCCTTCCAGGGGAAGTGATTTGTTTTGATATTGAGAAAAGGAAATTTTCTGTTTATGGTAATTGGGAGAAGGAATGTCTGAAAAAAGGAATCCGAGGCACGGCCAAGGTAGGATGTCTTGCGGGAAATATTCTATCTGTGCCATTATTGGAGGAATGCAAGGTCATACAATATGATCTGAAAGAGGAGATTATGAGGGTGAGAACGCTTCCAGGGGAAGCGGGCCTGCGCTGTGCCTTACAGATTTGTGGTCATAATTATGCTTTAGTGGACGGAGTGCGCATGCTATTCAGTTGGAAAGAGGGGACGGAAGAGATCAGAAGATATGACTGCCCGTATCTGTATAGCACAGGTTATATCATGGGAATAGAATTTGAAAACGGCATTCTTCTGGCGGATGGAGAGAGAACAGATTATTTTGACATTTTATCTGGGAAAATAGAGCCCTATGACAGCAGCTTTCCGAAAGATTTAAAGCTTGATTGTGGTGCGCAGGTGCAGTTTTTGGGAGGCCTGAAGCATGGAGACAAATTCTTTCTCCTTCCGCTGAAGGCCAATATGCTTCTAATATATGATGGAAGAAGTAGAAAATGGCAGGGGCGAATCCTGAAAATTCCGGAGGATATTTTTTACGAGGAATATATTGGTCAGAGAGTGGAAAACGGCTGGCAGATCTATGAGGATGAACTGCTGCTGAAAGATTATATAAAATACATAAAAAACGTGTGGTGCGAAGGCGCAGGAAGCAGAGGTCGGGAACAGGTCGGTTCCGGCATCTATCATCAAATGAAAATAATTGTGGAAGAGCAAAGCTATGGAAGATAAGAAAATTGTAATTTATGGTTCCGGTAGGTATCCGAAAGATTTTTTATATGTATTTGACCACATACAGGCAGCCTATTTTGTGGATGAGCAGGCACATGATGATGTCAGGTCTTTTTGGGAGCTGCAAAAGGAAGCAGGTGAGATATTTGTCATTATATGTAAATACGATGATAGAGAGGCCCGGAAAAATCTGGAGAAAATAGGACTTAAAAAGGGGAGCGGTTATGCGGCGGCAGCGGACCTTTTTTGGAAGCTTGATTTCCCTATCCGGGAGATTGCGGAAAAGAGGGATATATATGTATGGGGGACAGGGGACGTAAGTCATGACTTTTTTCACACATTTGTGGAGAGCCATCCCGATGTGGAAATTGTAGGCTGCGTTGACAGCAATCCGGATAAGAGTGGAAAGACTTTTTTTAGGAGAACCATTTATATACCTGATGAAGTGCTGGAGGGAAGAGACAATTTTTATATTATTGCTTCAACTCTGTATTATGGGGAGATCAGAAATATATTGCTGGCACACGGAAAACAGGAAGGAAAGGATTTCATATCTTCCCGTGCAATCCACCAGAGAGCCTCATGGATGATGCGAGAGACGGTGTATGATGTTCCGAAGTTGGATTACGTGTGTCCCAAAGCTTTTCAGGATGTGGTTTTAAGAGAGGAAGGAACACTGTCGGTATGCTCCGGAATCAGAAATGTGGATCAATGGAATACGCCGCTGTTTTATTCCGAATTTGACCGGGTGTGGCATTCCAACATTATGAAAATACTGCGGTTGTCCATGTTGAACGGCACCTACAGCTTTTGTGATCCACAGAAGTGTGATTTGCTGCAAAACTGCGGAAAAAGAAACATTGATACAGATGAACTACACTATTGCTTTCATAGAACCAAAATGCAGATAGAATATATTGCTGAAAAGGAAACACTGCCAAAAGAGACCATATTTACACCGTTGCCGATACGCTCAAGCGACCTACCTGAAGCTGACGGGCCGCCATTCGCTTCTGCCTGGTCTTGCTTCGGATG
>JAAWLQ010000248.1 GCA_022797995.1 Lachnospiraceae bacterium | reverse complement strand
AGCGAGAGTGCGTCCGAGTCAGCAAGTGAAAGCGCATCTGAATCAGCGAGCGAGAGTGCGTCCGAGTCAGCAAGTGAAAGCGTATCTGAGTCGGCGAGTGAAAGTGCAAGTGAGTCGGTAAGCGAGAGTGCGTCCGAGTCAGCGAGTGAGAGCGCAAGTGAGTCGGCAAGCGAGAGTGCGTCCGAGTCAGCAAGTGAAAGTGCAAGTGAGTCGGTAAGCGAGAGTGCGTCCGAATCAGCAAGTGAAAGCGCATCTGAATCAGCGAGCGAGAGTGAAAGTGAGTCGTCCAGTGAAAGTGCAAGTGAATCGGCCAGCGAAAGTGCATCTGAATCAGCCAGTGAAAGCGCAAGTGAGTCAGCAAGCGAAAGCACCTCGACTTCCGTAAGCAATAACGAGAGCCAGAGTGCAAGCGCTAGTCAGAGCGCTTCAACCAGCGAAAGCCTGAGCGAGAGTGCAAGCGCAAGCCAGAGCATGTCCACCAGCGAAAGCCTGAGCCAGAGCGAAAGCACCAGTCAGAGCATCTCCGCCAGCGAAAGCGAATCGACGGCAAACGTTGTCGTAATACCGGATGACGATGTACCGGCAGCTCCTGCGGAGGAAGGACCTGCGGCTCCCGCAGAGACAGCCCCTGTTCCTGGAGTAACCCAGACTGTGGTGACACCAGCAGCGGCAGTACCGGCACCGACCCCTGTAACTCCTGTAACACCTGTGACACCTGTAGCTCCGGCAGCTCCTGAAATTGACATACCGGATGAGGATGTTCCCTTGGCCGTTGTGCCCGAGGAGGAAGAAGTTCAGGTACCTGTGGAGCAGCCTGAGGAAGTACAGGAAACTGTAAATATTACCGATGAAGAAGTTCCGCAGGCCGAATTTGGCGGCACGCCGAACGAAAAACACACACCTTTGCACTATGTTGAGCTGATTATGGCAGCTGTCCTGGGCGGCGTTTATATCGGAAGCAACAGGAAGCAGAAGAAGGAAATCAAAGAGCTGAAAAAAGAGCTTGGAGATGAAGAAAGGTAAAAAGAATTCATGAATTTTTTTGAAAATTTGAAACTGATATGCGGGTGGGATATTGTTGCCCTGATCGTTCTGATCGGAGCTACGGCCTGGTTCTTCGTGAGGAGATACCAACTGAGCAAAGAGAAGAAGGAACTGCAGGAACGGTTATCAAAAAAGTAGTACAAAATAAGTAATGTGTAATTGGCGGCCGCCGGTCACATGGCGGTCGCTGATTCATGAAAAAGTACAAAATTTACATAGATTTCAGGAGAAACATTTTGTCACAGACAGAACAAAAAGAGAATGTAATGAAGTACAAGCTGGCATTTACAGGCCTGATACTTCTCGTATATATATTGGGAAAATGTATTCCGCTGTATGGAATAGAGAGGGCTTCTTATCTCGAAAGAGCAGTCAGCGTGGAAGATGTGCTGATGCAGACCATCGGCGGAGATGCGAATAAATCTTCCATTTTCGCACTGGGAATATTTCCGTTTATGATATCGAGCCTGCTGGTGCAGATTGGATTTGCCTTTCGGAAGCTTTTTACCAGGACGCCCCTTTCTCCTAAGATAATGGGCCTCGCAATGGGGGCAGTGACACTGTTCATTGCGGTGATACAGGCTGTCGTACAGGTGCCGCAGCTGAAATTTGCCGTGCCGGCGGAAGAACTGCTTTATGCCAGAGGCATTGCGGCTGTGGAAATGGTGACCGGTGTCATGGTTCTGTTGCTTTTGGCTGAGCAGAATGGAAAATACGGTGTGGGAGGGCGGATGATAGTGGGGCTGGTCAATATCCTGGAACGGGTTACAGGGACGCTGCTTCGGCATGACCTGCGGAGTCTGGCCATTCCTCTGGTGATAGCGCTGGCGATGCTGGTGCTTACGCTGATTATGGAAAATGGGGAGATGAGGATTCCTGTACAGCGCGTTTCTATACATAATGTCTATGCGGATAAGAACTATATGGCAATCAAGCTGAATCCTGTGGGCGTCATGCCGGTGATGTTTACAACCGCAGTGTATATGCTGCCCCGGCTGCTGGTGACCCTGCTGGGATACCTGTTCCCGGAAAGCGCGGGAATTGCCTGGTGGCAGGAGCATATGAACCTGACGAATCTGGCGGGAATTGCAGTGTACATTGTCTGCGAATATCTGCTTACCATAGGCTTTGCCTTCATTATGATAAGCCCTAAGGACCAGATGGAGCAGTTCCTGAAGAGTGGGGACAGTATTGTGAACCTTCATGCAGGGCGGGACACGAGAAGGTATCTGCGCAGGGTTCTGTGGTGTATCAGCTTTACAAGCGCCACAATCATGGGCGGATGTCTCCTGGTACCATTGATTCTGCAGCTGAAGGGAAATATGGACAGTACGCTGACGACGCTGCCTACTTCGATTATGATGATGACCAGCTTCTGGTGTACGATTTCACGTGAACTGGTTTCCGTCTATAAATATGACTCCTGCCGTCCATTATTTTGATTGCAAAAATACGAATCCGCCGTTTGACGAAAGACGGTGATCCTGGAGAGAGAAATGCTATATTTTATACCGGCCTGGTATCAACAGAATCAATGGTGTGAGAATGAACAGAGATGGACAGTCAGACGTACGCACTCGGAATTTGACGACACAGTAAAGCAGATACAGCTGTTTCATCGGAGCAAAGCCTGTCCCTATCAGATTATGCTTCTGAGCTTTGCGCCGAATTTCCGGCACTTTCTTCACAGACAGGGGGTGTATCGCGCGCCTTACTGGTCCTGCTTCGACGCCATACAGGCCATAAGACGCAAGAAGATGATGGTGCTGTCCTTTCATAATTTAAAATGGCCGGAAGGAATCGAATTTGTCTATACCCCCTTCGTGGTTGTGGCCATGTTGAACAGGGAAAGATACGCACAGATTGACTTCGGAGAGGATGGGAATCCCATACGGATCGATTTATACAGAGGCGGGAAGCTTTGGCGCCGCAATCTTTATGATGACAGAGGATTTGTGTCCGGTACCATTCTGTATGAGAAGGAAGAGCCCCTTTATCAGGATTACCTGATGGAGAACGGCGTATGGAAGCTGCGGCATTTTCAGAAGGACGGTCATGTGGAAATCAATGAGAAATGTCCGGAATATCTGCTGCAATATGGAAAAAGGACATTGGAAAAAAGGTTTAACGCATTGCGCTATGACAGCCTGGAAGAGGTCATTTATGAGGTATTGGTCTCTTACTTAAGGTTGACAAAGAGCCAGGACATTTTCTGCATGGCAATGCATGAGCGTCATGCCGGGCTGGCGGGAAAAGCCCTGAAAGGGAAGAAGGTAATTCTATCCTTTTATGAAAGCAGATATTCGGTTGCGGCCCATCCGGAGGTTCGGGGCATGCTGAAAGCGGCGGATTATCTGGTGGTGGATTCCAGGAAAAATGTGAGCAGAATTCAGAAGGAATCCGGAATGCTGCTGAAAAAGATTATGGCGATTCCTCCCTATGATTCCCGGGTGGATTTAAGTGTAAGCGCGCAGTTTGCCGTGCAGAAAATTCTGGTCCCGGTGGATGATATAGAGGATGAAGTATTCGCCGGATTGATAAAGGTTCTGGGAAAATATCTGCTTCGGAATGAGAAAGCCCGGATTCACCTGTTTACCAGAAAGGCGGACTATGACAGGAAGCAGAAGGTGCTGGAGCAGGCCAGAAAGGAACTCAGGCAGGCGGGCCTGGAAGAAAACTGGGCGGTGGAAGAGGAAACGGGACAGGTAGCGGAGAATCAGCTGGAGCCGGAAGCGGTTCCCGTGAGGGTTTTTGTGGAACAATGTGTGGATGAGCTGTCGGTAAGCAAGTGCATGCGGGAGCAGAGGGTGATTGCGGACCTGAGAAAGGTTCCCGAGCTGTATCTGCAGATTACGGCAATCAGTATCGGAATCCCGCAGATTGTGCGAACAAAGACAGAATTTGTGGAGCATGGCAGGAACGGGATTGTATTGAAGAAAATGAAGGACCTGCCAGAAGTCCTGGATTATTATCTGAAAGGGATGAAAGGCTGGAACCGGGCCAGGGTCTGCTCCTATGAACTGGTCAGAGAATATACCACGGAGAAGCTTTTGGAGAAGTGGGGAGAGGTGATGGACAGCGTTGGAGGAGATTCGTATCTTACAGTTGGGAGAAGAGGACTGGAATAGGATTTACACATTGCCCCAGTGGGTCCGGCTGGACCATGTGGATCTTTTCAGGGAGAATGCGGAAAAGCGGAAAACGGATAAACCATATGACATGTTCTTTCTGGACAGGACACCACAGGAGGAAGAAATCAGCTCTTTATTTCAGGTAATAAAACCGTATGCCTTTTTTATTACGGAGAAGGTGGAAATGGATGAAAAGACCGGATGGCTTTGTCGCTGTAAGAAAGCACAGCGCATCAGGAACGCAGAGATTCAGGATTTCCTGATGAAGGAGACAAAATATTATTATCCGAAGCCTTACGGCGCAAAGTTTAATTTAAGGGATGTGAGTCCTGCCCAGGGATTTTCCGGCAGGGTGAAGTGGAACGGGAACCATGATGTCACTCTGGAGGGAGACTTCGGGGAAGAATTTCGGCAGGTCCTGTTCTGGCGGTATAATACTTTCTTAAATCCGGGCCAGGTGATAGATTTCTGGCTGGAATACAGTAAGGAGCCTTCCGTGTCTGTGGCACTTGAAATCACACAGTTTGCAAACGGCAGTATCTCCCAGGAGATTGCCCGCTGGACCTTTCAGGAAAAGGACTTGGAGCAGGTAATTCGGCTGGAAAGCCAAAAGGCAGGACCGGCATTTCTCTCCCTTTCTGCCAAAGGGAAAGGGAAGCTCAGGCTGACTGCCCTGCATCAGCGGAACTCCAGAGGAAGCCACGGATACTTCCTGCCTGGGGGAGAGCGGTATGTGACCTCCGGGGGAGAAGAGGCTTTCTGCTACTTTGAGCCGGGAGATTTAAAGCCGCCTCTCTGTGTCTATTTTTCAGGATATAAGACGCTGCAGGGATTTGAAGGATATTATATGATGAAAGGAATGGGCTGTCCGTTCCTTCTGATAGCGGAGCCCCGGCTGGAAGGGGGAGCATTCTACATGGGCACACCGGAATATGAGAAGCAGTATGTGGACATGATTCGAAAGTATATGGAGGAGCTGGGGTTTACGCCGGAGCAGGTGGTTCTGTCAGGGCTGTCCATGGGCACTTACGGGGCATTATATTACGGATGCGATATCCGGCCTTACGCGATCATTCTGGGAAAGCCTCTGGCCAGCATCGGAGCTGTGGCAGCAAATGAGAAATACAACCGTCCGGGCGGTTTTCCCACCTCTCTGGATGTGCTGATGTCTCAGAACGGCGCTTTGGATGAGAAGGCCGTGCAGGGGCTGAACGCCAGATTCTGGAGTAAATTTGAAGCGACGGATTGGGGAAATACGAAGTTCATTATCTCCTATATGTTGGAGGATGACTATGATGCGGATGCTTACCAGATGCTGATATCCCATATGCAGTCGGAAGGGGTGCAGATTTATGGGAAAGGACTTCACGGACGGCATAATGACAACACCGGGGGAATCGTGAACTGGTTCCTGGACCAGTACGGAAAAGTGCTGGATGAGGATTTCGGCAGAGGAAAAGGAAAGAGATGACAGGAGAGAAATGGACAATCTACTGGAACGAATATTCGTCGGATACCTGGCTGTATGGTTCGGAAATCTGCTATCACGGGAAAAATGACGTGGAATTTCAGAACCTGCTGATGCCCCCCGGAACGGTGATAAAGCAATGGTACTCCAAAACAAATTATCAGGCCCAGAGAATCGAGCCTGCCCTGCCCATGATCGACGGGGAAAGCGAATACCGGGTGACGGTGGATATCGATTGCCAGGAGGGGGAGGCCTGGATGGTACGGCTGCTCTTTTTCGACAAATATGACGTGGAGGCAGGCAGTGTAACCATCCGGGAAGGGGTGAGCGTGTTCCAGTGCCCGCTGAAGACCTACAGCTATCGGATGCAGCTGATCAACGGCGGAATGAGCCGGTTTCGCTTTCACTCTATTATAATAGAAGAAATAGAATATGAACCGGCCGGTGCGGGACACGCTGGAGATGATCTGCCCCCGCAGCTGGTCGCACAGCAGCTTTGCCTGAATGTCGGTGAGGGTATTCAGCTGTTCGGGACCCA
>JAAWLQ010000247.1 GCA_022797995.1 Lachnospiraceae bacterium | reverse complement strand
CAGTCTTCCGGCACCGTCAATTTCCGCCGCTTCACACAACTCCGGATTGATCGCCGTTATCGCTGACAAATAAATGATACTGTTCCATCCGGTCTCTTTCCACACATTCGCAAATGCGGTAATCCACCAAAACAGCTTAGGCTTGGTAAACCAGTTGACCGGCTCTTTGATTATATGCAGAAATACCAGAAGCTCATTGACCACGCCGTTTTCCACGGATAGTACTTCCTTTACAATTCCGCACACCACAATCCATGACAAAAAATGCGGCAGATAGCTGATCGTCTGGACAATTCTCTTGGGTGTCCTATGTATCATTTCGTTGATCAGAAGTGCAAATGCAATTGCACAGAACGTGCTGAGAGCCAGATTGATAACGCTCATGCAAATCGTATTCCGCAATACCTTCAGGAATTCATTATTTCCGACAAAGAGAAATTTGAACTTATCAAGTCCGATCCATTTTGAACCCAGAATACCCTTCACAGGAGAATAATTTTGAAAAGCCATAACCCAGCCAAACAGCGGTGCATAATTGAAAATGAAAGTATAAATTACAAACGGAACCATTAGAATAATCAGTTCCCTCTGCCTCTTAATCAGCTTCCATGAGACTTTGCGCCGTACGGCCAGTACCTGCCCTGATTTTTTTCTCTTCATAGTACTGTTCCTCATGCTTTCTGAAAATCCGGCGGGGATGTCGTATCAAGACTTTATGATATAAGATATAGTGTTTTGTCAGAAGCAATACTTCTATATCTGGTATCTTGAATACTTAATGCGACATCCCTGCTCCGTCTGCTTTATCGTTTACATTAATTTCCGGACTCGTCCACTCCTGTCACAATCTTAATCCGTCTGTAAACCTCCTGCTGCAGCTCGTCCAGATAAGCCTGGGGGTTGCATTCATTATACTTTTCAAGGTATTCTGCCCATGCGCTGTCAAAGTCCTTTGCTATCACTACCTGTGGAAGGTACTCATGCTTCATATCCGCAACTCTCTTCCAGGCCATACCGCCCTCCGTGCTCGTAGAGAACCCGTTAGCGAAAGTCCACATCGGGTACCAGGGCGCTTCGGTAGCATCAATGAACGTATAATCCAGCATATCAGGATAGGTTTTCGCACCGTAAGCCTCAAAAGCTCTCTGTACTTCAGGCTGCAGTGTCTCAAAGAATTCGCTGGGCTGTTCGGAAGGCATCGCAGCATTTTTGCCATCAAGATTCATTCCAAAGTAACCACAACGCAGCTGCAGGCTGCACAGATGAGATGTCTTGTATGCCGGGTCCATGGCTTTCTCTCTCATCTCGTCCGTTCTGTAGAACATGCCTTCGTCATCTACCAGATAGTCCACACCTTCCACTCCCCATTGCAGAAGTGTCTGGATATCAGGGTCTAACATATCGTTCAGATACTGCAGTGCGCCGTCAATATCTTTACAGCTTGTGGTAATACCAATTCCGTCCACGCTGGAGAGCGCGTTTGTCGAAGTGAAATACTGCTCGCTCATACCCGGATCAATCGTAAGCCCCAGCGGAACATAGCAATTTCCTGTCATGCCCGCACCGATCATCGCCTTCTCCGCATCCGAGAAATTCCAGTACTGGTCACACATGGCAAGCACTCGTCCCGTCGACAGCTTCTGAATGTATTCGTCGCGCGACATGGTCATGAATTCCGAATCTATCATTCCCTTGTTATACTGTTCGTTCAGTATTCTGAAATATCTTTCGGCCGTGGGAGTGGTATTATAGTCGATTACCTTATGAGTGTCCGGATCCACAATACAGCACCCGTCGTTTGGGTATCCATCCAGAAACTGCGGCGGATTCTCCAGGCAGAAATAATACCAGTCATAGCAGAGTATGGTATACGGAATCACGCTGGTTCCGTCTTCCAACGTCGGATTTTCCTTCGTATATCTCTCCAGCAGGTCAAACAGCTGATCCAACGTCTCGATTTCCGGGTAATTGTCCCACTCCAGTACCTTTGCCTGAATCCAGAATGCTTCCGCCGCATTTACAGTCATATCCTTCTTATACAGCTCGCCCTGAGGAAATACATAGATATGTCCATCAGGCTGGCGCAAAAATTCTTTCTGTACATCAGGCGTAAAGTTTTTCAGGTTCGGGTAATCGTCCCAATACTCGTCCAGAGGTATCAGGGCGCCTGCCTCGATCAACTGCTTCGTGGAATTACCGCCGGCAATAATATCCGGATAATCTCCGCTCGCAATCATCATTCCCACCGCTTCCGGCTGAGTCTGACCTGTCAAATGTGTCTCTCTACAGATCGCGCCTATCTTTTCCGCTATCATCTGTTGAATGTCGTTGTCCGCATTCATGTCAGAGCCGGGAAAAGCGACAAACCCGGTAAATTCCTTGATCTCTCCTTTGTTGTCACCCTCCTCTGGTTTGTCATTTGACTCTTCCGCCCCTCCGGCATTCTGCACATCGCCGTTTTCCTTAGGCTCTGAACTGCACCCGCACACCAGCGTCACCGCCAGCGTCAATACAAACAGCATTGCTATCACCCTTTTTTTCATATGACCTCCTCCTTCCTTGAAATCGGTGATAGCTTATTTTATCATGCTTCAACCGGCGGCAAATCACCTTTATTATATTGGATGATACCCCAAACTATATATTTCTATACCGCTTTCGAAAGGAAGAAGGCGTCTCCCCATATGTTTCATAGAATTTAGTATTAAAATATTCCTTCTTGTGATACCCCACCTCCTCCGCAATCTCATAAATCTTTTTGTCCGTATACCTGATCATTTCCGCCGCTTTTTTTATCCGCACATCGTTCAGATAGTTTTTAAAGCTGCGGCCGCAATATCGCTTAAACAATTGTCCCAGGTAGGCGCTGTTGATAAAATATTTCTCGCCCAATGATTTCAAACTCAGATTTTCGGCAAAATTTTTCTCTATATCCTTTTCGATTGTGGAAATCATACCGCTGGCCGATACGTTTCCCAACTGCGCAAGATAGGTCGTGTATTCCTCAATGAATTTCTGAAATTTCAAAATATTCAACTGCTCGACGCCCGAGGAAAAGACAATATGATGGATGTATCTCATAATCTCTTCCTGATCCACTTCCGCATCCTGCTGATATGCAAGTCCCAGCAGCCGAAACAGTAAATACTGAATATATCTGTTTGCCATTTCCACATCGACGGTTTTATCTGTTATAATGACATACAGCTTTCTGGCATTCTGTTTTATTTTAAAGCTGTCAAACAACTCTATACTGCGAATCAGCTCATCAATTTCCTTCTTATAAGAATCCTTCTCCAGCTCTACTCCTCCTTTTGCAGAAGAGATATCACCTTTCTTATATGCCTGAAGAGAATACATCATCATCGCTTCCCTGTAGGATTCTGAAATCAGATCGATGCCTCCCACCTTATTCCCCATGTATGCGGCAACTCTGCTCCCGGTTCTCTCATACAATTTATCCAGGAACCATTCCAACCATTCTTTTTCCGAGGAAAAACGCTCTCCCGGCAACACCTGACTGTATAAAATACCAAAACCGCATTCCACGCCGCCTTTTGCCTTATCTTTCAGCAAATGCGTCCTACATTCTCCCAATAACACTTCCGCTTCTGCAAATATCCTCCCTCGCTGCGCTTTCATCCCCCTCTCGCGACTCATTTTATCATTTTCCACGACTTTACAGTAGATGTAAATAATGTCTCCGGCAAGCTGTAGCTTCTCCTGGACATATCTCAGCTGTGCATCCCCTGCGTTCCCTCGAATGACATGTTCCAGACAGTCTTCCAGATATGCCGTCTCAAATGCCGCCTTGTTCTTGTTACGATTCGTCTCCGCTTCATGCTTTCGTCGAATGCTTCTGACAGCAGACAACAACTCTTCCTTCTGAATGGGCTTTAAAATGTAATCAAAGCATCCATACCTGATAGCTGTTTTCGCATAGGAGAATTCATAGTATCCGCTCAAAAAAATGAAATCCGCCTGACTCATTCTATGTTCATAAACATAAGCAATCAGTTCTACCCCGTCCATTTCCGGCATTTTAATGTCAGTAAGAACCAGATCATATGTGTTCTTTTCCATCAGCGCTATAGCTTCCACACCGTTTTCAGCCTCATCCGAAATAGAATATCCTTCCGCATCCCAGTCGATCAACGTGTGTAATCCCTGTCTTATATAAGGTTCATCATCCACGATCAGCACTCTCAGCTTCTGATTGTCCGTCCACATTATATTCACCTCATGCTATCATCCCCGTAAACGGCATCCTTTAACGGTATCGTCACTGTAATACAGGTTCCCGCCATCCATTCGCTCTCTATCAGAATCTTGACTTCAGCTCCGAAATATTTTTTCAGCCGAATACTTGCATTCAATAATCCCAGCGAAGACTTCGCCTGCTGCAATTCGCTGATACTGGCCTCCTGCATCATATGATTAAGCATATTGACCTGCTCCGGCTTCATTCCTATCCCGGTATCTCCAATCTCCATTTTCAGACTATCCTCTGATTTTGTAACAGAAACGAATATTGTTCCCAGGAATCCTCCCCCTTTAAATCCATGCACATAGGCATTTTCTATAAAAGTCACCATGACAAGACTCGGAATCATATATTCCAGACATTCTTCCTCTACCAGGAGGTTGTATTTGAATGCATCTCCATATCTGTATTTCTGTAATTCCAGATAATCTCTGACGAATTCCTTCTCCTTCCGGACTGTGATCAGGTCTTCTCCCCACTCCGCGCTTTTTCTCATCAGCTTAGCAAGCTTCGCTACAATCTCGGAAGTCTCGTTCTCTCCTTTAATCAGACTCCGCATCCTGATATTTTCTAAAATGTTAAACAGGAAATGTGGTGTGACCTGACTGTGCAGAGCCATCAGCTCCGCCTGCTGCTTTGCGATCAACAGCTCCTGCTGCTCTATCCTGTTTTTGTACTCCACTTCAATGAGATTCTTCATGCGACTTACCATATCATTGTAATTTAGCAGCAATTCTCCAATCTCATCGTTTCCTTTGGCTTCTGGGATCAAATACAGCTCGTCACCGTTTGCCATCTTCATATATTGTGCCAGGATCATACTTCTCTCGGTGATAGATTTGCTGAAAAAAGATAATGCGACTGCAGGTACCAGAACATCCGCCAGCAAAAGTACCGCAATTGGCCATAATCCTCCCCTGATGTGTGAAAAATAGCTTAATTGATTTCTCTGGATCAGGAAATCAAAGGATGTTCCGTGGGAGATAAAGGAACCCTCCAGGCTATATTGCTCTCCGGAGAGTTCCGAAATATTTCTATAATCAACTCCGACGTCCGCAAGCTCGTCTACATTGCTGAACACGATTTTGTCACCAACACACAGACATACCTTCGTTTCCGCCGATGCGTTCTTTAAAAACAGATTCACAGCTGAATAATTCAGATCGACCTTTACAATTTTCTCCAGATTCTTTTCTCCTGCTCCGTTGAGCAATCTGATCACAGAAACCTTCCGCATCTGTCGAAAATTTGAATCATAATACGCATACACCAGAAAGCGATTCTCTGATCTGATCAGCTCCTGATACCAGTCCGTCTCCCGGATAGAATCAATCCTCTGATAGATTCCGCCGCTGTACATTGTAGGATTGTCCGAGTAAAATGTTATATTACTGACGATATTTTGGTTGGAAAGATACAGCATTTTGTTTTTCAGTGCATAGTATTCTCTGTAAAAGCTCCTGGCGTCTTCATGTTCTCTCTCGAGAAAATTCAGAATATATCCGTTTACAAATACATCGTTTGTCACTACCTCCGCACTGTCTATTGCAGAGGTAATGTAATAGGAAACCGTATCCTGGATTCCCTGGAGATTCCTTTGCTCTTCCTCGTGTGCTGCTCTCAAAATATAATCGACAGCTACCAGCAATGTAACCGTCAAAGGCATCAGTACACACAGAATATACACCAGTATAATCTTTGATCTGACTTTCAAATTATTCATATTTCTATCCTGTCTCGAAATATCCGCTGCTGCTACTGGGAAAGCTGCTTTCCTTTTCTCCCCATGGATTTAACATGCTTCACATATTTTCTCACTAGACCCCATTTCATATTATAACAAAATCCCTTATCCTTTACAAATACAACTCCTAAAACAAGTAAAAACTGACTTTTAAAACATCCATTTCAAAAGTCAGTCCTTCATAACAC
>JAAWLQ010000246.1 GCA_022797995.1 Lachnospiraceae bacterium | reverse complement strand
TAATCGGTTGAAAAAAGACCGATATAGAGTATAATTCAGAAAGGAGATGATGGAGATGGCCGCATCCGCAGCCATTACCCTGGCGGTAAAAGCCGCCGCCGTGGCGGTCATGGACAAGAGGGCCAGAACAGCGATTGCCTCTGTGATCGCCGCCGTGTTCCTGCCGTTTATCCTGATGATCTTTGTGATCCTGAGTGCGCTGGATGGCACCAGCACCCACAATTTCTCTGCTGTGGATCTGTCCTTCCATGGAGGAGCGCTGCCTGCAGAGGTGCCGGAAGAGTACCGGGAGTATATCGAGGATATCCGGAATAGTTTTCAGAACCTGGACAGCCTGATCGCCGGTGTGGAAAACCTGGAGGGCGGACCGGTCGATGCCAGTCGGGTCAAAGCTTATTTTTATGCTCTGTATTTCGGGGAGGCGCAGCCCTCCCGCCGTGCGCAAAAAGCCTTCCTGGAATGTTTCCTGCGCTATGAGGAACGGACCAGGGAGGTGGAAGAAGAGGACGGGAGCATTACGGAAGAGACCTACACCGTGGCCATCTTCCTGACAGACCAGGAGGAGATCTGCAGCAACCTGGAAAACCTTCTGGGAAGAACCCTGACTATGGAGGACCGGGCCAACGCCCAGAGGATCTACACCACGGCAGTCTATGGCCGGGTGGGGCCTGGCAGCTTCGAGGCGGGGGAAGCCATGGGGGACGGGAGCTTCGGGGCGCTGTTTGCAGAAGCCACGAAGTATATTGGTTACCCTTATGTGTGGGGCGGGTCCTCCCCGGCAACCTCCTTCGACTGCAGCGGATACATCTGCTGGATCTATACACACTCCGGCGTCTACAATCTGCCCAGGACAACGGCGGAAGGAATTTATGATCAGTGCGCCATTGTGCCCCGTGAGGAGGCAAGGCCCGGCGATCTGATCTTCTTTACCGGGACCTATGCGTCCCCAGGCCCGGTGAGCCATGTAGGGATGTATGTGGGGGATGGAAAGATGCTTCACGCGGGGAACCCCATTGGCTACGGGGACCTGAATTCAAATTTCTGGCGCAGCCATTACTACGCTACGGGGCGTCTGCCGGGGATCCCATAAGTCTGTAAAGGAAAAGAAAAGCAGGGATCTACAGAGAAAAAACTGGGATATTTGTGGCTTTTTGGTATCGACTTACGGAAAAGATTCCGGTATGGTGTGTTGCTGAAAGAAGACAGCAGCCGCCTGACAAAAGCGGCAGACAGGAGGAAAGTATGTCATTACAAAAACCGATGCCAGGGACCGCCAGAAGAAGGAAAGCAGACTGGGTGCGGGGAAGAGGACCCGGAAGCATGAGGGGCGAGTTGAAGCGGGGGATCTCCCTGCGGAGAAGGCAGCTGAATAAAAAAGTGCGCCACGGAACAAAGGAGGCGCTGCAGCATGCAGAGTATAAAAGAGTGGTCAAAACACTTTGTGAAGTGGATTTTACATGAAGGAGGGATGCGGGATCAATCCAGTAGATATGCTGTTTTTATACAGGCCGGATTTTAAGTTTCGTAAGGCAAAGATTGATAAAAAGGTCTGCCTGCCAGCCGGTGAGTTTGAAGAGTTTCTGAAAAATCCCCTGGGGGATATGCACTGTATTGTGGAAAACATGGACCTGATGAGGGAAGATCAGGAGAAGATCTACCACTGTCTCCTGATAACGGGAGAGGGAAGGCGGGACGGTGTCCTGGTGGAATCCGAAGGGTACCGATATGCCCGTTATGCCTCCTATGTGCCGGATGCCGCTGCCCTGGAATACGAATCGCTGTCAGAGTTCGGAACAAGGCTGTCCTGGCTGGCAGAGCAGATGGTCTCAGAGGGAACAGGGAATACAGGGGAAGGCAGCTGGGATTTTGCTTTTGATGAACTCAGGGAACGGTCCGGTCTGTCTTTTTCGGAAAATCCTCAGCTGGCAGAACTCCTGGCAGATATGGTCGTGGAGAGGCCGGAGGTGAAGCTGGTGAGTGTCCGCAGCGACTGTCTGGCGCTGTGCTTTTATCCGGAGCACTGCCCAAACTGGCAGGGGGAGGAGAGCAGGCAGAGCCTGGCGGAAGCTGTTACTCCGGAGGAAGATTCCGGAGATAATTCCGGCGATAAAGTGCGGCAGGAGGATGAGACACGGGCTACGGGAGCCTGCCTGAAGGATCTGCTGTGTGCCCGCTGGGAGAACCTGCATTTGATCCATGATGAGATCGATTACGGACTGCCCCACACCATTGTGGAACTGGATGCGGGGACGTTGACGGAGGCAGGAAAGGAAGCCTGGGCGGATGTGCTGGGAGCAAAAGTGGTGCGTGTGTTCCAGGGCTACTCCGGCCTGCAGATGGAGCTGTCCGGCGTAAAGGCCAGCCGTCTGGATGCATTCTCTGCCATGCTGGCAGGCTACTGCAGCGTGGAGGACTATGAGAACTGGGTGAATGAGCCGGATGGGGAAGCGATGGCTCCGGTCATCCAGGAGGGATGATGGGGGCATGTGCAAAGAGAGGTTGATAAGAAAATTTTATGATCGGAGGCAGATGAGGATATGAAAAATACAACGTTGACGATGAGCTTTAACACGGAGCGTCTGGACGCTCTGACCTACCATATGGGGAAGAAGGAGGCAGACCTGCAGGAGGAACTGAAGGACTATCTCCAGAAACTCTATGAAAAATATGTGCCCCAGGCAACCAGAGAGTATCAGGATGACCGGATCGCCAGGGAAGAAAATGCCAGGCCGTCCCGTCCGAACAGGCAGAGGAATGCGGACAGGCAGGCCGAAGAAAGGAGCAGTGTGTGAAAAGAGCCAGTGTGATCGCGGTGACAGAGAATGGGAAGGCCAGGTACTGTTCCACAAAAAATTATGGAGGGATTGCCGGGGTTGCCCTCCGATTGATAAAAAATGAGAAGGATGCACAGGGAAACCAGGTCCCCCTCTTTGAACGGCTGGATCGTGTAAAAGAAATGGACCGAATGGAATTCCTTGCGTATGCCGACTATCCGGAAAATGCGGATGAACTGTTTTCTTTTATCGAGATCGATGCGGATGAGAATGTGATCCGCATTGATGAGGACATGAAGGAGGAACGGCAGTACCATGAATATCCGCTTGATCTGCTGCTTGAAAAGGCAAGAAAAGTGGTAGGGATCAATCCCTACAGCGGATATAAGTCTCTAAACAGGGACCGCTTATACCGTGAAATGCGTCAGGCAGTTACGGGCGGGATAGGAAGAGAAACAGGCCAGGAGATGGGCAGAACGGACGGAACCAAAGAGCGGGACGCTGCCCAGGAGCAGGTGATACAGGATGGATCCGGGCAGGACGGGAACGACATGCCCATGGTGCAGAGAATGTGACCCCGGCATCCGCCCCTGTAAGCCGCCGTGTGGCCCC
This sequence comes from Lachnospiraceae bacterium, assembly GCA_022797995.1. Taxonomy (GTDB): domain Bacteria; phylum Bacillota; class Clostridia; order Lachnospirales; family Lachnospiraceae; genus Acetatifactor. Next base: position 2,835 of record JAAWLQ010000246.1, on the reverse strand, counting down.
GTGTACCGTTTTCGGGGAAGGGGTGGCAGTAGTTACCACTGGAAGAGAAATCCGCCTTGTTGGGGCGATTTGGGCAGAGGTCCGGAATCGAGCCAGAGCAGCGTGGGTTCCGGGTCGAAACGTGTGCAGGTTAAAGGGTTTATGCTGCTTTCGCAGCCTAAACCCGGAAAACACCGCCCGGCAAAGCCGTGCGGAAGGATAAAAGTGCATACTTTTTCGGAAGGGCCAGAGATTTTTTATACCTGATTCCGGGAAAAGGAGGTAATTCAAGGGATTTTTACGGAAAGAAAGTGAATACCGGGAAGAAATGTGACGGTCAGAAAGGAGGGAGGAATGGATGGCCAGGGGAAAGGAAAAGGTGCGGGCTGGTTTCTACATCGAGAAGGAAGTGCTGGAGATGGCGGACAGTCTCCTGTTAGCTGCCAATGTGCGTTCCCGGAATGAGTTTGTCACGGAGGCGTTAAAGTTCTATTGCGGCTATCTGAATTCCAGAAAGGCCGAAGACTACCTGCTGCAGTCCCTGTCCTCCGTCCTCACCAGTACGGTGCAGGACACCGAGAACCGTCTGGCCCGGATGGACTTTAAGATCGCGGTGGAGCTTTCCATGCTGGCGCACATGATCGCCTACCATTCGGAGAGCCGGATCGATGAAAGTGTCTTCCGGAAGCTCCATGCAAAGTGCGTGGAGGAAGTGAAGCGTCTCAACGGTGCGGTGGAGTTGAATGACGCATACAAGTATCAGAAACGTGAAAACTAAAAGTAAAAAAGTTTATTGGTTTTGTATATGGACTGTGAGGACAGTTCCGTTTATGTTGATTGAAAAAGGAGTGAAATGAAAATGGACAGAGAAGAGATCTATGAGATGGTGATCCGGGAGATGACAGAAACCGCAGTGCGCGAGCGTAACGAGCAGTCACCGAAGGAGCAGGAACTGCAGGACAAGGTGGCCAGACTGAGCAAGGAGATGCAGGAGAAGATCAAAGACCTGCCGGAGGATGTGAAGAAAGCCATCACGGATTATGTGGAGGCGATACTGCTGGCGGCAGATCACGACTGCCTGTATCTGTATGTGCAGGGAGCGAAGGACTGCGTGGCGTTGCTGAAGAAGCTGAGTGTGCTGTAACATAAGGGTGAAAATGCACGGTTATGTCTTACGATAATGGTAAAATTGAAAATACAGGGAATGACTTTTCTGGTGTTTCGTGGTAGAATAGAATAAAAGACGGGAGGCATGCGATGCGTAAATTAAAGGTTTATCTGGACACCTCAGTGGTCAGCTACCTGTATCAGCTGGACACACCGGAAAAAATGAAAGATACTCTGGAATTGTGGGAGCTGTTCAGACAGGGACGCTATGAAGTGTACATCTCTGATATCGTGCTGAATGAGATCAGCGGTTGCAGCCAGGAAAAGCTGGATATCCTCCTTGGTTATCTGAAACAGGTTCAGTACCATCTGGTCCATACGGATGAGGATACGGTGGAGCTGGCGGAGAAATTTATTGATTTTGGCATCCTGAAGAAAAAGAGCTTTGATGACTGCCAGCATATCGCGGCAGCGATCCTGGCCGGATGTGATATCATTACATCCTGGAACTTTAAGCATATCGTAAATGTAAAGACAGTGCGGGGAGTCAAGACTATCACGACATTGGAAGGATACAAGGATCTGCTGATCTATCCGCCCTCTGTGCTGCTGGAAGGAGATGATGAGGATGATGACGAAACCGATAGTCAGTAAGGATTTTAATCTGGAGGACATCCGGAAGATTCGGGAATATAATTCTCTGCGCCATGCCCAGATGACTCCCAGAGAGATCATAGAGGATACCCAGAAGGGAGCGGCATTCGTATTGAAAAAGCTTGGAAAGACTGAACAGGCAGATTTATAATGCGAAATCAGAAAGGGTGATCAGAGATGATCACCTTTTTACGATTAAGATAGATAAAACAGTATTTATAAGTTATGTAGCATGTAATTTTTGACTCGAAACCAATAGAATTGAGGAAAGGGTTTGTTATAGGATGTGTGCGGAGCATACGAAAAAATTAGAAATGGACATCAAAAATTATGATGAATAATATAGAGTTCGAGTGGGAAATAGCGGAATTAATTGGACGTTGTAGAGAGGGAGAATATTGGGACTTCAAACAACAATGGTATTTACATAATACAGATCTGCTCCATGATATTATCTGTATGGCAAACAGTCCGGCGAATAGAGACTGCTATATTATTATTGGTATTGAAGATGTAACATTTAAAGTTTTGGGTGTAGATGCAAATAATAGAAAGAATCAGCAAAAAGTTATTGATTTACTTCGTCAAAAACCGAAATGGGCAGGAGGTCATATTCCGGAAGTATATGTCAGAACAATCCAGATAGAAGATAAAGAGCTTGACATAATTATAATAAAGCAGAGCGATAACACTCCGTTTTATCTGTTAGAAGACTATACGAAGGAAGGTACTTCAATATTTAAGGGGGCTATTTATACAAGAAAAGGGGATACCAATACACCGAAAACGTCTACAGCTGATCTATATGATACAGAAATTTTGTGGAAACGGCGTTTCGGGCTTTTATACAATCCCTCTCAACGGGCAAAATTCTACCTAGCAGATTTAGAAAATTGGGAATTGGTCGATGGAGAAACGAACAAGTTTGGGATTAGCCAGTTTTTCTTTTTTTATAAACCAGATCCAGATTTTACAGTTTACTTTTTAAGGGAGCCAGATGATGAGAATAATTTTCCTAAAGATATTAATGATGATGCAATAGGCTCTTTGTCTTATTATTTATTTGCGTTTTGCAATGTGAGTTATCATACCGAT
>JAAWLQ010000245.1 GCA_022797995.1 Lachnospiraceae bacterium | reverse complement strand
CGTATACGCTGTGCGTACCGTTCACCATAATCTCCGTTATGGTATCATCCTTTATGATGGAATCCAACAGACCAAGTCCACGTATGGAACTGTAGACCTGCTCCACAATGGATACTCGCTGCTCGATAGGCAGATAATGTCCCCGCAGATACTGCTCCGTAACCTCCTCCACCTTCTCCTCCAGATCCTCGTCCTCGAACTGGCTTAAGGCAAAATTGTCCGATATATACTCTCTGATGTCCTTTACAATTTTCTGCTCATCCTTAAAGTCCACCCCACTCCCCCTCTCTGTCATTCAAGGCCGCGGAACACATCCTGTTCGGAAATCTTCACACCCAGCTGGCGGGGCGAGCACTCTTCAAATCGCTTTATCCCGCCGATTTCCCGGATACCGGTATCCTTCATTTTTCCGGAAGTCCTGCTGCTGAAACGATTGTACAGGATGCCCATGTCATACATCCGCCGTCCGTCTCCCTGCTCCTCCAGAATCTCCATTGCCCTGAGCATCCTGGCGGTTTTGTCATTGGCCGTCACACTGCCATCTGAGATAAATACCACACTGCTGCAATTTTGAAAGAATGCTGACATTTCTCTGCCGAACTGCATGCTGATGTCCAAAATGACATAGTCATATCCGCAGGAGGATCTCAGTTCCGCAATGATCTGCCTGATCTCTTCCGGCTTCAGTTCAAGCATGTCCAGGGCCGTATTGGGCGCCGAGAAGAAAAACGCCCCTGAGGTATCCTGTTTTACCAGGCTCTCCAGCTTCAGAGACAGATTTGCCTTTCTGCTCTTCACCGCATAGATGATGTCGCTGAAATTGCCCTGCCCCTCGCCCCTGAAAAAGCTGTCCGCATTTCCAATAGTCTCCAGGTTCAGATAAACCGCCCGTTTCCCCTTCCCTGCAAAATACATAGCGCAGCCCACAGCGACGGAAGTACAGCCCACCCCGCCGGCAGCGCCTGTAAACAGAATCACCCGTGCTCCGCCCTCCTGGTTACTTCCAGTGATGGCCACCGTCTTCTCCGCAAAAATATTCAGTATCTGCTTGTAGATCAGTTCCGCTTTCTGAAACTTACAGAGGGCCGGCTCGCCCCGGACGGACTCGATGTCGGCGGAATACACCAGATAGGCAAATCCGCACCTCGGAGGCACCTTCTGTATGTCAATCTCGAATGCATCACTGGCAAGGAGCACATCTATCCTGGATGCCGCCAATGTGTGATAGATCCCCTGCTCCGAAGTGAAGGAATAAATCTCCAGCTTATCCATATACTTTGTATTAAAGACAGTGGTGATACGGTTCAGATATGATCTGTCATCCTCCAGAATTGCCAGCCTGATTTTCATAAAGCCCCTCCCGCATGTCTGATATATGTATGAATATCCATACATATTTTGTGTACATTATACTCGGATATTCATACATAGTCAAGCCAATTTTTTCAACTTACAATTATAGGAACATCAGCTTTTATCGTCATAATCGGAGCCGGAAACCGCTATTTTCAAGCAAATAGAAGGAGTTATGAATTGTGATAAGCTATACCCCCCTGTTCAGGACAATGAAAAAAAAGCACATAACTTCCTATCGTCTGGAAAAGATGGGATTTTCGAGAGCAACCTACTACTCGATCCAAAAAGGAAACAGTGTTTCCACCAACACGATCAATCAGTTATGCAAGCTTCTGGAATGTAATGTGACAGACATTATTGAATATATTGATGAAGACAAAGAATAAAAGCAGATACCCTGAACAGCCAATAACCCTTATGGTTACTGGTATTTTTATCATACAATTTTTTCATGAATATTGACAACCCCAAAGGCATATGCTAGGATATGGTTACCAACAGTAAGTCCTGAGTCAGTGCCGTTATCCAGGTAAGCGTCATGTGTTGGCGTCACTGTCAGGCAATTGGCAGCCACAAAAATAAGACCAGCCGTTGCGGCTGGTCTTTTTCTTAAAATATCAGGACTCCCCTTTCACAGTAACCCCAATCCGGCTCTCTTATCCCCCAAAGTAGCTGAGGAAATCAAATCCCGTCGGAAAAGGTATCGTAAACATATAAATTGTGGCAAACAAGAATCCCACAATGGCCACACCGGTGATGAATACCCGGTTGGGCAGTCTGCGGAAAGTACCCACGATGCCGAGCATAAATAATATGACCGAGTAGATAACCGTCACAAGGCTGTATGTATCGCCCTTTGTATTGTCCGCCTGCCCCTCCGCCAGTATCTCTTCGCTCTGGGCCAGTATTTCACGGGCGTCCGTATAATAGCTTTCGATGAAATCCCCATCGCCGAAGGGGCTGGTGGTGGACAGCTCGCCGTACAGCACCCAGTCTATGATATCTTCCACCTCAAAGTTAAAGTCATAGCCGATCTTCTCCGCCATATCCTCAGTGAGATTATCCGCACAGATGTACATGATTTTATATGCGCTCTCGTACATCTGATCAGCATTGTCTGCCTCATTGGCATAGAGTATCTCAACCTCGTAATCACTGATCTGATTCCAGATCTGCATATCCTGCATAAGAGACTGTGACGCCTCATTCCAGCGGGCGTTTCCGTCTGCCGCCAGATTATTGCTTTTTGTATAGTTGGTGGACATATTACCGCCGTGCAGCGAACCTATCCAGGAAGCCCACGCGGTTGCCAGCGCCGTAATTCCGAGAAAAAGCGCGATAATAATCTCCAGAATATCCTCCTTACTGCGTTTCTTTTCTGCGGAATCCTCCACTGTGTTTTCATCCTTTTCAATTTCTGACATAATTTCCTCCTGGCTTTATGTTATATCATTTTATAATGAACCATATGAATTCCCGTATCCGTCTGTCGGGAAAGTTCATTCACCCCTATCAGTAAAATGCTGTCACCTGACGAGTAAAAATTCGTAAAGTGACAGCCTCTCTTTTAATATGGCGTGCAAAAGAAACTACTCGCCCCAGACATTACCGTTTTTATCGGTAAACTTTCCGCCGGCAACCTTGATAAGGTCAATCAGCCAGCCAATTCCCAGACAGCCGCCTGTGCACAGCCAGATAATGCCGGTTCCGATCTTCCCGGTCATAAATCTGTGCACCCCAAGCCCTCCAAGGAACAATGTAATCAGCAGTGCCTTTGTCTTAGTCATGTACGCTACCTCCTCCTTCTTTTATGTAGGTTATTGGAAAACTTTAAAATATTTCTTTCCCTATTCCACCAGGTTCACGTCAAAAGCTCCGGCCAGATCCTCCTGAAGGCGTATCATCCTGTCGTTTATCTCTATGGCTTTTTCTTCCGTGAGATCGGCTCTGGGCGTATTCTGGATCTCCTCCAGCACATCTGCCGCGTCGTTCATAAATCCTTCCAGGGTTTCATCTCTCTCGATCTCTCCGTTACTGGTTGCCGTGTTGTATGCGGACGCTATCTCATTGTAGAACTCCGTGAGTGATTTCCAGTTCTGCTGCAGTGTCTCATAGGTTTTGTCCGATACGCCGTTGCCTCCGCATACAGTCAGCAAGGTCATCGTCATCAACACAGCCGTCATCATTGCAATCCATTTCTTTTTCATTTTTACTTTCTCTCCTTATCCTCTCTTTTTTTAGTCAGGTAGAGGAATATCTCTCCCCGCTACTCGCCGCGCGGCCCGCATGCCGCCGTGACGGCAGACTTCCCATTGCGGGCCTGTGCATAAACAATAGAATTCACGCTCTGCGAGGATTCTATTGTCATGAATAAATCCTGCGATTGCCATCGCTGTATGAAATATTACCGCAACGATGCATAAAACGGAGTATCACGCGCTGAATCGACCCAAAACTGTATCGAATCGACGCTGGCCGATACCTGTCCTGCCCGTCTGAGCCGGACCCTGGCTGAACTGCCGCGAATTGACAATCTGCTCTACTCTCTCAGCCTGAGCCCGCTCTCCGCTCCGGCCACCGGGTTCAGTCTCCGTATACCGTCGTGGTGATCTCACCGCCCGCGCAGTCGAAGGTGACCGCATCGGAATAGGCATAGTTGCCCATGGCATCCCACATCTCGAAGACCATGGAATAGCTGCCGTCCATCAGAGGCGCCTCCCCGAAGGAGGTCTCCACGGTCACAGTCAGCTCCTCTGCGGCGTACATCTCAAAATCATCCTCCCCGCTGTAAGAAGCTATCTTCCAGATGGTGTTGATGACATCCCCTTCCTCCAGCAGACGCATCTCCTTGCTGGCCATACCGGATTCGTCCAGTCCCTGGGAGGCTCCCAGAATGCTCCACTTCTCTGTGGAAAAGTCATAAGCCACCTGCAGATTGTATGCCTCGCCGTTCAACAGCACAGGCACGGCATAGAGATTGTAATCATCGCCCTCAAAGGAAAGCTCCATGTAGACCAGGTGACCGTCGATAGCACCCCAGACGCCCCGGAAGTTGTCATAGAACACACCGTTTTCCCAGTCCGCGGTCATATCGTTGTCGGTGCCCAGCAGCATCATCCGGTCGTTGGCTTCATCCATGTAAAACAGGGAAAATCCAATCCCTGCCAGAACGGCATCCGCCTCCGGTCCCAGGGTCAGGATGGCGGTTCCCTCCTCATTTACATCCAGCGGCGCGCCGTCCCAGCTCATGTCAGCCAGTGTGGAAATCTCCGGCAGCTCCTGAACATCCAGTTCCGCCAGATATTCCTCGCCGCCCTCGGTCAGCTGGCCGGTGAGGCCATAGGCATACAGATTCTTGAAAGCCAGCCCCTCTCCCATGCTGAGATAACCGTTAAAATTATCCACATCCCCACTGTAGGGGTAATAACAGCTCAGACCGGTGGCCTCTGTGCGGTAGATCCCGTTTACCTGGAACAATACGCACTCCGCCAGCGCGTCGGACACACTCTGGGCGGAGGGCAGCATCCATGCGTTCTGACGGGCAAGATGCCCCATGTCCACCATATTGGTGAAGCCCTGCTCTCTGGTGTTGCCGCCATAGTTTTCACTCTGTGCGGCCGCACGACCCAGCTCGGCAAAGAAGCCGGGATCCTGGGAAGCAGCCACAAGAGCCTCCTGACCGAAGGACTCGTATGCCTCCAGCAGAGGTGTCAGTCTGGTCAGATCGGTTAGGGACAGTGTGGTCTGATCCTGTGTGCCCACGGCTTCGCAGCCCTCATAGTAGGAATTGCAGATAGCAATCCCCAGTTCATCTCCGTTCATGGCCGGATTCTTCGCAAGGGCTTCCAGCCAGCCGGTGTAGTACCAGCCGTTGCCCGGCTCCGTCTCCTCGGAGGCCACCAGATATCTGGAGAAATTCTGGAAGACAGCCGCCACATCCACCGTGGCCATCAGGCAGGTGTCGAAGCCCACCAGCTCCAGGGCAGGGCTCTCCTTATCCGCAGGCCATACGGCATTAAAGGCCTGATACATTTCCCCCAGATCCAGGGAATCCTGCCCATAGTTCTCGTCAAATGCCGCGCCGTCCACGGATCCGCCTCCGTGATTCCAGAACAGAACCGCTGTTTTTTCAGCGGGATAATGGGAGCTGGCAAATGCCAGAAAGTCATACAGTGTCTGGGCATCCCCCATACTGGCCACCTCGGCCTCCTCCAGCAACTGCATCCCCTCGCTGTTATACAGCCATCTCTGCAGTTTCGCAGGGTCCACATATTCATTCTGCCAGACGGCGGCGCCGCCGGTCTGAATGACCACATTGACATTCTCAGGCAGCTCTACCTCCATCATTTCCATCAGATCTGCGGTGGCACAGCCGCCATTGCTTTCCAGGTCGCTGCCGCAGAGATACCAGTACACCGCCCAGCTTCCCTCCACAGATGCGGCGGGCTCAGACGCCTCCTCCGTATCGGAGGGCAGGGCGTCAGATTCCGGAATGTCCGATTCCGGAGATGATATCGTCTCAGATGCGCTGCCGGAAGCTTCCTCTTCGCCGCAGGCGGCGAAGGACAGGCACATGGACAGTGCCAGAAGCAGGGATATTAATTTCTTTTTCATGTACATGCCTCCTTGTATTGCTGACTTGATTTTCCTATCTTTTCCGATATTTTCTATTGCTGTTCAGAACCTCAGAGAGTGTCTGCCGGCTCCTTCTGAATGCTACGCTTGAACATCTGGCATATCGCCCTGAGCTGTCTGTCAAATGGACTATAGAAGTTCCTTCCGTAAAGATTATCCAGATTAAAGTTAATCTTAATCTCCAGATCCGGCCAATAGGGATCTGAAATGGTCAGCTTCAGTTTAAAGGAATCGTATCAGAATCGTAAGCAAAGA
>JAAWLQ010000244.1 GCA_022797995.1 Lachnospiraceae bacterium | reverse complement strand
AGCATTCTTTCTAGTAGCGAGAGGGGGATTTGAACCCTCGACACTGCGGGTATGAACCGCATGCTCTAGCCAACTGAGCTATCTCGCCATATTCACAAAACATTTTTTCTCTTGTCCGCGCTGCCGACTTTGTTAGTATACAATGAGAAACGATTTTTGTCAACAAATTTTTTTGAATATTTTACTATTTTTTTCGTTCGGTTTTTTCATCCTCCGCCCCCCATGATTTACGCATTGTAATGTCCCGCTGCCGGACAGTATCCTGCCTGGCAGCGGGACCGTTGCCTGCCGCGCCGCTTTCGCACAGCAGAAAGTATTTCGCAATCCGTCAGGTCCTGGCAGCCCCGTCCACGGACAGGATCTCGCCCGTCACATAGCTGGCCATGTCGCTGGCCAAGAACAGGAAAGCATTTGCCACGTCCTCGGGCTCGCCCACGCGCCCTAAGGGAATGCCTGCCACGATGGGCTTGATGGCCTCCTCTGGCAGCGCCGCCACCATGTCGGTCCTGGTGACGCCGGGTGCCACTGCGTTTACACGGATATTGTCCTTGCCCAGCTCTCTGGCCAGGGACTTGGTCAGTCCGTTCACGGCGAACTTGGACGCGGGATAAGCCACGCCTGATGGCTGTCCGTAGATGCTGACCATGGAGCTGGTATTCAGAATGACGCCGCCTCCCTGCTCTTTCATGACCCTTGCCGCCGCCTGTGCACAGTTGAACACCGCGTTCACATTCAGTGCCATTGTCTTCGCAAAATCTTCCGGCTTGTAGTCATACAGGCTGTCTCTGGCCGACACGCCCGCATTGTTAACCATAATATCCAGGCTTCCGAAAGTTTCTTTTACCTTTGCGACTGCCTTTGCAACCTCTTCCGGATTCTGCAGGTCCGGACACAGACCGATTACTTTGTAATCCGGATTCTCCGCTTTCAGTTTATCCAGAGCCTTATCCACTGTCTCCTGCCGGGAACCGCACAGCGCCACAGATGCGCCGTTATCCAGATACAGCTTCACAATTGCGTAACCGATCCCTCTTGTACCGCCTGTCACCATGGCGGTTTTGCCCTTTAACAACTCCATTTTTCCATACCTCCATTTTAACATTTCCGACCGCAGGGCGCTCTGCCCCTGCGGCTTGCATATTCAACTTCCATATTCAGGATATCCTAATTCAAGAGTATTGTCAACTGTGCGTAATTTCATTTTACATTAACTAAATTCAGTGCTTCAGTACTCAGCGGGAACCTTTATTTTTTCTGTTTAGTGGATTCTAAATTTCATGACTTGCCCATTAATTTGTCAGCTGGCTGGCCCGCCGCACAGCACCTGTCCCGAACTTCTCCCGGATGCTGTCCATGGCCCGGTCCAGCTTTTCCAGCTTCTCATAATCGGTAGAATCAAACAGGGACATCTGCCTGCTGTCCCCATCCCTGGTCACTTTCCCGGTCTGCACCCCCAGAAGGCGTATAGGCGTGCCATCCCATAATTCGTCAAACAGCCTGCAGGCCGCCCGATATATCTCATCCGTGATATTGGTGGCGGATTCCAGCACACACTGATGGGAACGCTGACTCAAGTCGAAGAATCGTATGGTTACAGACACTGTCTCAATCCACACCTTGTCTCTGCGCAGCCTCCTTCCAACGGTCTCCGTCAGAGACAACAGCACTCTCTTCGCTTCCTCAGCCTCTGTCACATCGGCGGCAAGAGTAATGGAATTACCGTAACATTTATTGTCCGCCGCTATCGACTCCACCGGAGATACATCCCTGCCGTTGGCGTATTCCCATAGGGCCTCTCCGTGCTTCTTCAAAACAGCCTTCAGCATATTCGGGTCTGCCTGTGCCAGCTCTCCTATGGTGTGGATCCCCATACCTCTCAGCTTCTGCTCCGACGCGCCTCCCACAAGGAACATCTCCCTTACTGGAAGGGGCCACATTTTCTCCTGAATCTCCTCTGGAAACAGGGTATGTACCTTGTCAGGTTTCTCGAATTCCCCCGCCATCTTCGCCAGAAGCTTATTGCTGGAGATACCCACATTCACCGTAAACCCCAGTGTCTCATAAATCTCCTTCTTCAGGGTATGGGCCGCCTCTACCGGCTCCCCGAACAGAAGTCTCGTCCCGGTCATATCCATGAAAGCTTCGTCGATGCTGTACTGCTCCACGACATCGGAATATTTGTACAGAATCCCAAGAAACGCCCGGGAGCATTCTTCGTACCATTCCCGGTTGGGCTGTACCAGAGTCAGATTCGGGCACTTTCGCAACGCGTCCACAATCGGTTCCCCGGTACGCACGTCATACTTTTTGGCAGGAGTAGATTTCGCCAGGATAACGCCATGGCGCTTTGACATATCCCCACCCACCGCAGAAGGGATGGTCCGCAGGTCCAGCGTCTCTCCGTGATTCAGGCGATATACTGCCTCCCAGGATAAAAACGCGCTGTTCACATCAATATGAAAAATAACTCTGTCTCCCATATAAAATCCTTTCTGCAGCCGTTTGCTCTCCATTTCTGATGATTGAATTATATCAGAACATTTGTTCTTTTTCAAGCAATTCTTTCAGCCTTTCTTATTTCAACACCGACTATAACAAGGCCTTTAACAATGCAACCATCCGGATTCTTTCCATAAACATAAAAATACTCTTGACATTAAGCCTACATAATGTTAATATAATTATGCCTACAAATTGTTAACATAAGGAGAACCCACATGCTGCAGCAAATCTCAGAATCGGAACTGGTACTCATGAAAATCATCTGGAAAAACGAAGGAACCGCGCTCTACTCGCAGATAATCGAACAGCTGGAGCAGGACAACGCTCTGTGGAAGAAGAATACAGTGCTCACCCTGCTCTCCCGGCTGATTGAGAAAAATTACCTGAAAATCCGGAAAATCGGCAGACGCAATGAATACATCGCCCTTGTAAAGGAAGAGGAATATCAGACCACGCAGACTCACTCCTTCCTGACTAAAGTGTTCGGTGGAAATGTAAAGAATCTGGTATCCACTCTGTTGCAGCAGGATATTCTGTCAGCTGAAGAACTAAGGGAAGTAGAGGAATACTGGGCTGAAATCAGCCAGTCTTCCGGAAGAGAGCCAAAGTAAATCCCCGTCTTAAACTACCGCCTCCAGGCATCCGACTACATACCACACATTTCTGAATCAAGCCGCATGCCCGACATAACCATAACGAAAAAGGAATGCGCAAAGGAGTACACAATCATGAATGACGCTTTGAAACTGCTGCTGTCACTCTCCCTGTCTGGCACACTGCTGATGTTGCTGATCTTCCTGGCAAAACCGCTGTACCGGAATCGTCTCAGCAGGCGCTGGCAATATTATATCTGGCTGATTGTGGCGCTGCGGTTCGTACTGCCCTTTTCCTCGGAACACACCTTCAGCAATCTTCTGTTTGAGAAGGCGGAACCCTTTTTTGCCGCCGGGGCAGATATTATTCCAGGGATAAACAACACTGCTGGAACAGATACCGCCCACCGGCCGGAACAGAACTCTGCCGTAAGCCTCAACCGGCACGCTTCCGGCAGATCTATATTCATCCCAGCCACACTTCAGCCCCAGAACACTGCTGACAGCAGCCGATTCTCAGCCGTGCCAACCTGCATCTTTTCCCTCTGGCTGGCTGTGGCACTGATACTCCTCATACGGAAAATCACCATTTACCGGAACTTCCTGCATTCTGTCAAAGCCACCGGCACACAGGTATCCAATGCGAAAATCCTGAATCTGCTGGATGACTGTGTGAAACGACAGCGTATCTGCAGAAAAGTTGCATTGTATGCAAGTTCTCTGATTTCCTCCCCTGTTCTGACAGGTATCTTCCACCCTGCTATTTTGCTGCCGGTCCGGAATCAGGATACCGGGGACGCTGCATACCAGGAACAGCTTGCCTGCATTTTCGCCCATGAACTGGTTCACTGCAGACGGCAGGATATGCTTTACAAATGGTTTATCCAGCTGGTGCTCTGCGTCCACTGGTTCAATCCCCTGATGCGGCTCCTGGAAAAAGAAACCGGAAAGGCCTGTGAACTTGCCTGTGACGAAGCAGTGATACAATCGCTGGACGAAAATGGAAGAAGAACTTATGGCAATACCCTGCTGGTGTTTCTGCGGACAGACAATCTGTGCGGAAGTTCCCTTGCCTCGGTTCCCTTAAAAGAAGACGTGGAAGACTTAAAAGAAAGGTTAGGTGCTATTATGAAATTACGGAAAAACACAAAAATCATTACGATGCTCACCCTGCTGGCCACCTTCGCCATCGGCATCGCTTTCGGCGCCCTCGGCGCATATGCCAAATCCGATACCACAGAGCCTTCCGTTACCGCAGGTCCTGCCAATGCCGGTGCCCAGACACAGTTCCTCTATCCATGGACGGAGGAAAACGAGCCAACGAGTAATGCGCCTTCAAATGAAAACTTTTATACGGAAAATAGCATTTTTTGTGAGTTCGACAAAGATGTCTTCTATATCTACACGGGCGGTGCAACCCAAGAGAACAAACCCATCGTAAGTTTTACCGACGGCGCACTGGGCGTTATTCTGGTGAGAGAAGACAGCTATGCCGCCTTAGGGCCCTTTGCGGTCACGGAGGCAGATGACTTTACTGAAGATATTACCGAATTGTGCGAAAAAATGACTGAACTGGGAAGTCTCACCGAGAAAGAGGCTGACTGCATTCTGGTACTTGCCGAAGAAATTAAGGAGAACTTCCTATATCCAGAGCAGACAGGAGTCAATACTGACAGCAAATATACTTATGTGCACAGAAACTATTATCAGGATTCCTACATTATCGGAATAGGCTGGAACCTGTCTGATGACACCTGGCCGAACTACCAGGTAAAACAGGTGGAAATAACGCTGACCGACGGTACTTCATTGAACCTGTACTTCTCCGAAGATACGGAAAAGTATACAGATAATCCAGACGTTCTGGCTGCTGCCGTCAAATTGATCTCCGCTCTACGTGAAAATGTTCCGGATAGCTATCCTGCCCTGGAAGCCCCTCTTATCACCGGCATCCGCCAGGAGGGAGCCGACAGCCCGGCGGCTCTGGCGGAGAAAGCCATGGAGTCAGGGGACCTGATCGGTTTCTCGGAACTCTTCCCCACCCTGGAATACGCCGACCGGGAAAGATTCTGTGAGCTCCTCTATGGCGACGACAACATAGCGGCCTTCACAGGTATCATCCCTTTTCTGGAAGAGGAATTATTTCTCCGATTCCTGGACAGGGCGGCTTCCGACGGCAAATCCGACTTTCTCAGCGCATTGATGAATGCCGGTAATTTCCCGGAATCCGGAAACAAATCCGTCTTCTGATTTATGGTTTGCTACCCTTGAACAGCCCGCAAAAAGGACCCCTGTAAATATCTCACAGAGGTCCTTTTCCTGTAACCGGTGATTCAGCTTCACCGGAAATGATTCAATCTATTTCTTTGTGCCCTCTTTCCACGCAGCGGCAAGGCTCGCAATACCGCTCAGTTCTGAAGGAAGGAGAATTGTGGTCGCCTGACCGTCCGCCACCTTCTCGAAGGCTTCCAGACTCTTAATCTTCAATACGGACTCATCTGCCCCTGCTTCTTTCAGCATTCTGATACCGTCTGCGTTGGCCTGCTGCACCTTCAGGATAGCTTCCGCTTCACCTTCCGCTTCCCGGATCATCTTCTCCTTCTGTGCTTCGGCACGGAGAATTGCGGACTGCTTATCTGCCTCTGCCCGAAGGATAGCGGATTCCTTAGCACCTTCTGCCTCCAGAATCTTCGCCTTCTTCTCACCTTCCGCACGGGTTACGGCTTCACGTCTCTCACGCTCAGCCTTCATCTGCTTCTCCATTGCGTTCTGAATTTCCGCGGGAGGAATGATATTCTTCAGCTCTACTCTGTTCACCTTGATTCCCCAGGGGTCGGTGGCAATATCCAGAGCGGCGCGCATCTTCGTGTTAATGGTCTCACGGCTGGTCAGTGTCTGATCCAGCTCCAGATCACCGATAATGTTACGGAGAGTAGTTGCAGTCAGGTTCTCAATGGCCATCATGGGATTCTCCACGCCATAAGTAAACAGCTTGGGATCCGTAATCTGATAGAACACCACCGTATCGATTCTCATGGTGACATTATCTTTCGTGATAACCGGCTGAGGTGGGAAGTCTGCCACCTGCTCCTTCAGATTCACTTTTCTGGCAATCTTATCCAAAAAAGGGACTTTGATATGAAATCCTACCGACCATGTTCCCTGATA
>JAAWLQ010000243.1 GCA_022797995.1 Lachnospiraceae bacterium | reverse complement strand
AAAAAAAACTTAAGAGATTTACAAATGATATATATATACGAGAAAATAGGGGATTTGATTTTGGCGCATATAAGGAGGTTATCAGGCAGTATCTGTCAGAACAGGAAATAAATAGTTATCAGAAGTTGATTTTATGCAATGATACATGCTTTGGTCCGTTTACTTCCTTTGTAAAGATATTTTCGCAAATGGATATTAAAGACTTAGACTTTTGGAGTATGAACTATATTGATGATTTATTACTACCGCACTTTCAATCGTATTTTATGGTATTTAAAAAAGATACAATAAAGTTTTTAAGGAAATTTTTGGAGGCGGAAATTGACGAGAAAGTAACTGACATAGTACAGGCACATGGATATGAGCATGCATTAAGTGAAATCATACTGAAAAGAGGTATAAAATATGGTTATTATACCTCGAAAGCCCATTGTTCTCATGATATAGACATATATGGCGCACCAGATTATGCAATAAAGGAATTAGGGCTGCCACTGATAAAGAAAAAAGTATTTTCCGGAGAATTTAATAATCAGGAAAATGCAAAAGAAGCACTGCGATTAATTGCTGCTGAAGAAAATTATCCTATAAGATATATTTTGGAGTATGTGAGAAGAGTATATAAAAAGGAATATCTATTTAATATAGATAACCCGGTGTCTACTACTAGGATCACCTTTGAAAAGAACTGCACTAAAAGAGAGGATGTAATAGAGTTTTGCAGGAACCATGAAAGAGTATATGTGTATGGAAATGGATATATGTCAGTTCTCTTTATGGCAAGATTCAGAAGATATATGAATGAATTTGGCGGATATATCGTTTCAGATGAGTATTATATGAGTGATGTATGGAAAGGGGAAAAAGTATATCCCTTATCGTCAATATGTAAGGATGTACCAATAATTGTAGCATTGATGAAGGAGTCAGCACAGCAGGTAGTAAATAAGTTTATTGACAGGAAAAACGTTTTGTATTTGTCAATAAATCAAAAGTAAGTGCAGAAGTAGAAAGTGTTTCAATAGAAATAAATAAAACTTCAAGGAGATCAAATGCTATTTCTGAATGATACATATAATAAATTTGTAAACAGAATAACAGGGAAAAAAATCATCCTTTTCGGCGCATCATCCTTATGGAACTATTATATCCGGATTTTTGCTGATATTGACACGCAAGTATTAGATCACACCTTATTTATTGTAGATAACGATTCTGCTAAGCAGGGAATAATAAGTGATATTGCGGGAAGAAAATTAAAAATAGAGAGCGTTGAAGCACTTTTTAATCAACAGAATTATATAATTTTAATCGTTGTCAGTATGGCCTATCAGGAGGAGATATGCAAACAGCTGGCATCCTTAGACATTCCTCTCAATACAGAATGCTACTCCCTGCCACTCATGATATACCATCAGCGTACTGCAGATAATTCCTGTGTGGAAAGCTATTTTGCAGAGCATATATCCAGTAACATCCCGAAAATAATACACAGTTTCTGGTTCAGCGGAGAAGAGAAACCGGATATCTATAAGAGGTGTTTGGAAAGCTGGCACAGACATTGTCCGGACTATGAAATTATAGAATGGAATTCCAATAATTATGATATTGCGAAAAATCAATATATGAAAGAAGCATACGAGCGCAAAAAGTGGGCCTTTGTATCAGACTATGCAAGGCTGGATGTGATTTATGAGCATGGCGGAATATATCTGGATATGGATGTAGAATTACTTTCTTCTATTGACAGATTGCGTAATGCGAAAGCCTTTTTCTGCAGGCAGGAGGATGGATTTATTGAGTTGGGCTCAGGTTTTGGAGCACCCCAAAGAAATGAGTTTATAGGGGAGATGCTTGCTGAGTATACAGGGAAAACTTTTCTTGACAGCGAGGGTGCGATGGATATGACGCCACAGCCGCAAAGAATGGCAGGGGTTTTTGAAAGACATGGAATTTCCATATGCCATGATTCGGAGATTATCAAGGATATGATTTTCCTGTCAAACGACTATATCACCTGCGGGCAGACCGCCGAAGCGTTGGAGAGCAAAGATACGAGACTTGGAGTACATTGGCATAACGCAGGCTGGCTTAGCGATGAAAAAAGAAATGTATTCAAAAAGTCGTCAGAAATAATGCCTGTCCTGCAAAAAAAATATTTTAAAGAAACAGCAGATTTTGAATAGAGGGTCCGTTGGAATTAATATGCTGCTGTAGGAAGAGGAAACCCATGATCAGCATAATAGTTCCAGTTTACAACATAATACCCTGTTTACCCCAATGTCTGGACAGCCTGATAAAGCAAACCTTTAAGGATATTGAAATCATCCTGGTGGACGACGGTTCCACCGACGGCTGCAGTGAACTCTGTGACAGCTATGCACGAAGAGATCCCCGGATTGTAGTGATACACAAAGAAAACGGCGGTCTGGTCAGCGCCAGAAAAGCGGGCCTGAAAGCAGCTGGCGGCCAATACATAGCATATGTGGACGGAGACGACTGGATCGAGCCTAACATGTGTGAACGAATGTACGGCAAAATGACACAACAGGATGTGGATGTAGTCCTGTGCGGGCATTATGAGGACACGGGAGAGGCATGGAAGGAAGTCTTCCATAATGTCCCGGAGGGAAGGTATGGCAAGGCGGAATTAAGGGAGTACATATATCCTCAAATGGCTTCTAAAGAGTCCTTTTTTCAGTGCGGTATTCTTCCGATGCTGTGCATCAAGCTGTTCCGACGGGAATGTGTGGAGAGATTCCAGCTTGCGGTAGACGAACGCATAGTCATGGGAGAAGACGCGGCATGTGTCTGGCCCTGCCTGCTGAATGTGGACAGCATTTATGTCATGCACCAATGTCTGTACCATTACAGGCAGAGTATTTCATCCATGATAAAGAAGATACCGAAAAGGGAAGTGGAGAGGGAGCAGTTTCAGGTTTTATATCGGACTGTACTGCAAAATTTGAAGCAATATGTACATATCTACGATTTGCGGCAGCAGTGGGAAAGGTTTGTCATGTCACTGATGCTTCCCAGAGCCGATGGTCTGTATGAAGGATTTGATGAGCTTTCATTTCTGTTCCCTTTTCCAAAAGTAAAAAAGGGTTCCCGCATCATCCTTTATGGAGCAGGGACCTATGGCCAGAGGCTGTATCATTATCTGACAGAGACCGGCTTCTGTCGGATAACCGCATGGGTGGACCGCAATTACATGCAGTACCAGTCCATGGGTCTGCCGGTGGAAAGCCCGGAAGGGATTCCCGGGAAACCATATGATGCCATAGTGATTGCCATTGTCTTCGGAAAGCCCAGAAACGCCCTTTATCAGGAACTGATTGAGAAATATCCGGAAGAGCAAATCAGTGTGCCGGAGGAAGAGCTGCTGTTCTCAAGGGAATCAAGAGAGGCTTTCGGACTGACAGACAGGGATGAGAGGTGAGATTTTTCATCCGGATGTACTTCCTGTTCATAGAATTGCTATGACTTTGGCGTTGATTTTGGAGGAAAAAACATGGAATATATCATAGTCCAGGCTGGAGGAAAAGGCACCCGGCTTGGATATCTGACAAAAAATAAGCCCAAAGCGTTGCTCCCCGTGGAGAATCTGCCCATGCTGTTCCATTTGTTTCGGAAATATCCGGACAAGCGCTTCATCATTATTGCGGCTTATCAAAAGGAAGTACTGCGGGAATATCTGTTCGCCTTTGCGCAGGTGAAATACCTGGTTGTAGATGCGGAAGGAACGGGAACCTGCGCAGGTCTACGGCAGGCGCTCGCGCTGATACCGGAGAAGCAGCCTTTTATGCTGATCTGGTCCGACCTGATTCTGCCGGAAGATTTTTATCTGCCGAAGGAGTATGGAGACAAAGTAGTGAGGCGGCCAGAGCATGATTACATTGGGATATCTACCACCTTTCCCTGCCGATGGTCTTACATAGACGGGGAATTTGTAGAGAAAAGCTCCTGTGAGAACGGAGTGGCTGGATTCTTCCTATTTACAGATAAATCTAAATTGCGAGAGGTCCCTGCAAGTGGCGAGTTGGTCCGCTGGATGCAGCAGGAGGGAAAGCGCTACAGGGCAATCAGCCTGGCAGGAACGAAGGAATTTGGGCTTCTGAAGGAATACCAGAGGCTGGCGCAGGAAAAATGCAGACCTTTTAACCGTATTACTGTGGAAGGGGAGACTCTGGTAAAGGAAGCTGTGGACCCACAGGGAGCGGCTCTGGCGCAGCGGGAATGTCTCTGGTATGAGAAAGCGCGGCAGCTGCTTGCTATTTCTCCGGAAGTCCGATTTCGATCCTGTGAAAAGGTGCAGGCTCAAAGGCAGGACACAGGCCTATATCGGCAGATCAATTCTCAGCCAAGGAGTGAGATACTGCCGACGGTCTATGGGAAAAATCCCCTGCGGATGGAATATATCAAAGGGAAAAATCTTTATGAATGTGATGTGGACAGGGAAGAGAAGAAACGGATTCTGCGCAAGATTGTGTCGGCACTTTCTGCTCTGCATGCCGCGGGAGAGATTCCGGCTGATTCTTTCAGTGTGAAGGAAGCCTATTTCCGAAAGACCATGGACAGGCTGTCGAAAATAGAGGATCTGGTGCCTTTTGCCAGAGACAGAGAGATTACTATCAATGGAAAGAAATGCAGGAATGTTTATTTCTATAAGAGAGAGCTGGAGCAGAAGCTGGAACTGCTTACCTGCGATACCTTTTGCTTCTTGCATGGGGATTGTACTTTTTCCAATCTGATGCTCCGTGAAAATGGGACTCCTGTGCTGATCGACCCGAGAGGATATTTCGGATTTACCGAGTTTTATGGAGACATCCGCTATGACTGGGCAAAGCTATACTACTCCATTGTGGGGAATTATGACAGGTTCAACCTGAAAGAGTTCCGGCTGGACATTGGGGAGGAGGAAGTACGCCTGGAGATCGCGTCCAATCACTGGGAGGATATGGAGGAGACATTTTTTGCGCTGACGGGAGCAGAGCCATGGGAGATCAGGTTACTCCACGCAGTAATATGGCTGTCGCTGACCACATACGCGTGGCAGGATTATGATTCTGTCTGCGGGGCATTTTACAATGGATTGTATTATTTAGAGGATGTGTTATGATTGGGTATTTTGAAAGACAGCTGGCGGAATTAGATCATTCCATTCATTCTATGGATGAAGCAGTTTTTTCCAGATGGGTTGACGAGACGACAGAGACACTGAAAAGCGGGCATAAGGTGATCGTGTCCGGTTTGGGAAAAAATGTCCCTATCTGTGAGAAATTTGTGGGCTCTATGGTTTCCCTGGGACTGGAGGCCTGTTTCCTGCATACCAATTCGGCAGTGCACGGGGACATGGGGATTGTAAAGGAAGGGGATATGGTGATCCTCCTGACCAAAAGCGGAGAGACCGAAGAATCTATCTATTTTGCGGGACTGTTAAAGGACAGGAAGGTAAATCTGTGGCTGCTTACTTTTTGCGGAGAAAGTACTCTGACAAGGAAAATTCCAAACAGCATCGTGCTTGATTTAGTACACGAGGGGGATCCGTGGAATATCATGCCCAATAATTCGACGACAATGAATCTGATTGTGCTACAGGGACTTGTCATGTTAGTGGCAAAGAAGATGGGAATTGAGATAGGGCAGTTCAAACGCAATCATCCCGGCGGGCATATCGGGGCGGTTCTGCGGGAGAAGGAAAAGGATAGAGGAAGTGAACTGTGATGGGAAGGGTACCGGAGGCGGAGAAAGTGGGATGGAAAAACAAGATAAGCATGGAAATGGAAAAGTGTTTAGAGGAATTTGATACGGTTATTCTTGTGGACGGGCATGGGATGAAGTTTGAAGCATTAGAGGAACTTTATGGAGCGGAGGCTCTCAAAAAGACCCGATCAAGAATTCTGATATTGGCCGAAACAAAGGATCAGAGGAAGGGCGGCATAATAAGACGGCATGCCTCGACGTGTGAGATGCAGGAGCTTTTAAGACTGTATCGGATGTATGAATTTTCAGACAGAGTCGCCCTGTTTTCACAGGAAGACAACTTCGGAGGACTGCATAATTATGTCAAAACAGGTGTCTTTACTTTGGAGGAGGCAGTAAGCGCATTTCTGCAGCTTTCTTGATTCATGACAATAGAATCCTCGCAGAGCGTGGATTCTATTGTTATCGGCTTTAGCCGGTTTCGCACGACTCTGCTTTTCGTGTTCCGAAAAACGGAGTCGTGCGAAACAAAAAACCACCTGCTATGCGGGTGGTGTAGCAA
>JAAWLQ010000242.1 GCA_022797995.1 Lachnospiraceae bacterium | reverse complement strand
AGCTCTGCAAACTTGGCAGCATGCTCAGCTTCCTCATAAGCAGCCTTCTCCCAGTACAGACCGATCTCCGGATAACCTTCTCTGTGGGCAACTCTTGCCATGGCCAGATACATACCAACCTCTGAACACTCACCTTCGAAGTTAGCGCGCAGATCTTTGATGATATCCTCGGGAACACCCTGAGCAACACCTACCACATGCTCCGCAGCCCAGGTTCTGTCAGCGGACTGAGCAGTGAACTTTTCGGCAGGCGCATGGCAGATAGGACATTCGGAAGGAGCGGCATCGCCTTCATGGACGTATCCACATACTTGACATACATACTTCATAGTTTTATCTCCTTTTCTTAAAAATATTATTGTGCTATGTAAGCTTTGGGATTCGGCGGCATTCCGCTGTTTTACACCGGAATGCGCACTGATACCCGACATTAATTATAAAGATTTTTGGTTGAAAGTCAACCGTACAGGAGGAAAAATTTCCCCTGAAATCATTAAAAAATTATTATATTAATATTCTGTTCAGTCTGGAACCGAGACGGCTTAAAATCTCATTTGTGATAGTGCCGCACTGTTCTGCCACATGGTCCGCAGTGATTTCCAGAGCGCCGGATTTCCCGATGATGACAGCGATATTTCCAGTCTGTACACGAGGAATATTACTGACGTCCACCAGGGTCTGATCCATGCAGATCCTGCCGATAACAGGGGCCGAACAGCCGTTAATCAGCACACCGCCGATTCCATAGGACAATTCTCTGGGCAGGCCGTCCGCATAGCCGATGGACAGGGTGGCGATACGCATATCGTATTTCGCGGTAAAAGCGGCGCCATAGCCTGCCGCCTCCCCTGTATAAAGGGTGCGGACAGAGATCACCCGGGCTTTCAGGGACAGAACCGGACGAAGGGATCCGCGCCAGAGATTCGTGTCATTCTCTGTGCTCAGAAGACCGTAAAGCGCGATGCCGGGCCGCACATAATCCGCGGCAAGCATTGTCTTGCTCCAGGAATTTCGGGCGGCGAAGCGAGCCGGGCGCTTAGACTGCTTTTCCTTGCTCTGAAGCAGATTTAAGATACCATAGCTGGCAAGGAGATGAAGTCCGCGGCAGGGATAATCATGTTCTTTTAAGTAATTTACCACCTGATAAAAAGCAGTTATCTGACTTTCTGTAAATGCTTTGTCCTCGGCTCGAAGAGAATCGCTGACTGACAAATGGGTAAACATTCCGTCAATTATCAGATTTTTCATCTTGTAGACGGCAGTGACTTCTTCCAGATTCTCACAGCGGATTCCCAACCGATGCATGCCGGTATCTATGGCCAGATGAACATGCAGAGGCTTCCCAAAACCGTTCAGCATTCTGGCATAGTGATAATCGATGACAGTCTGGGTCAGCAGATAGCGGCTGAGCAGAGGGAAATCATCGGGAGGCGTATAGCCGAGTATCAGAATCTTTCCCTTGATGCCGGCTTTGCGCAGGGCAACTCCCTCCGACAGACAGGCGACACCGAAGGAGGTCACATTCAGCCTGTTCAGCTGTCTGGCAATGAGTACGGCGCCATGACCATAGCCGTCGGCTTTTATCACAGGCATCAGACGACAACTGTCAGGAATCCGTGAACGAAGAAAGTTCACATTGTGCTCCAGGGCATTGCTGTCCACTTCCACCCAGGCGCGAAAATCACCGTGGGTCTCATAGGGATCCACGGTCTTCGGCTTCTGAAATACACGGGGAGCCGCAGGCTTTCGTGGAGTTGCCCTTTCCGCCATTACCCGTGATGTATTACGGATATTCGGAAGCGTTATGCTGCGCAGGTCAACAGTTTTGCGATTTTCTGTGCTCTGTTCCCGGATTTCCGCCGGATTATCAGCTTCCTGCCAGGAGTATGAGCTGTCGTTTTCCATGTCCGATATCTCGAAATCTTCTTCCGCCTCTTTTTCGGCCAAAGCATAATCTTCGGCGAAATCCTCTTCCGGTATGTCCTCTTCCGGCACGTCTTCCTCCAGGTCTACCTCTGACTTCAGGCGGCTGTCTGCATTTGCCTCCTGAAGCCGGGCGATTTCACCGTCATCGGGCTCTCTGAGGCTGTCAATTTCATCGTCGTCAATTTCAGGCAGATCTGATGCGATGTCGGCCGCTTTCGAAAAGTCATCGGCTTTATCCAAATCGGATTCTGTCAGAGCGGCATTGTCAGCGGCCTGAACTTCCTGAGATACGGTGTATTCTGTTTCAGATGTTCCATGTAAATCCTTTTGCAAATCCGGAGTTCCTTTCTTATTTAAATCCGTATCAGAAACAGGGTGAGTATTGTCAAGCTCCTCTTCCTGAGTATCGGAAGTATTTTCTTCTCTTTCCATTCTCATCCGTTTCCGCAGAAAAGCATTTCCAGCCTGCTTAAGTGCAGGGAGGAAACGGGGAAAAACACAGCCCTGCAGATAGAGAAGCAGAAGGCAGGCGGCAACAGACAGCTGTGCCACTACAAGGTAATGAACAAGGCTGTTATCCACCAGTTGAACGGTGAGGTGCAATAGTCTGGCCAGTCCGCGGACCACTACAATGAGAGCGGGATGCAGGATGTAAATCCATGTGGAAGCAATACGGAATTCCCTGGAGGATGCTTTCGGAACACTGAGCAGACACAGGTACAGAAAGATCATCACAGGGATCAGGGCCAGATACATACTGTCGTGGCGCTGCAGCCGGAAATGCCGCAGGGTAAAGGCTTCGGCTGTCATCAGGATAAAAGAAAGCGCAAGGCCGATGTAACAGAACCGGGGCATCCGGCCGCTTCTGCGCCCGGAAGGAACTTCTGCCTGTCCGTCGGGCTCTGCCGGACGGGATACATCCTGTGCGGCGGAAAGTTTTTCTTCCCACAGAGACATCCACACACCCAGTATCAGGAACAGCGGAGCCAGAAACAGGCCGTTGCGGGTATGGGACCAGAGACGGAATCCCGATTCATATATGGTACTCAGTATGGGAACTTTCTCTGTAAGTCCAAAATAGCTGTCACCGAATAAACCAATGATATACAGAACCGCGGAAACAACGGTGGCCCACCGCAGGTTCAGGAAAAGGCTCATCCCATAAACCACCAAAATGCCCAGGATGCATGCCGGGAAATACCATAGATGGTAAAAGGTGCCGTCAAAAAGGAGCATACGAAACACGCCGCCGAAGGTCAGATCCTGATAGTGCCCTGCGTAGATACCTATGGGCAGGTATAAGAAAATGCTGAATACGTACAGCAGCAGCGTTTTTTTTAAGAATTTTTTCAGCCCGGCGAGATTCTTACCGGCAGCCGTCATAAAGTCGGCGGCTACAAACTGACCTGTTACCATGAAGAAAAAGGGAACGGCAATTCTGGCAAGTATCCGCGTCAGAAAGAAATCCATTCCCTCACTTATAGAGGTCAGAGGAGAGGTGTGAATTGCAATGACAAGCAGAGCAGCCACTACCCGAAATCTGTCAAGACCGCCGTAATTCTGTCTGGTATGCATATTTATACCCTCCCGCCCCCTTTCCGGGGCATCGCGTTCCTGTTCCTGATTGACGTCTGTGTTATTATATTACACTTTTTCGCTCTTTTGCTCAAGTGCCAATTCCAAAATTCGATCAAGAACCTGCCGGAAAGAATATCCGGCGGCTTTCATCATGCCAGGATAGCGGCTGTGCTCTGTGAAGCCGGGGATGGTATTGACCTCATTGAACAGAACCTGTCCCTCGGGTGTGAGAAACATATCCACTCTTGCGAAGCCGCTGCACCCGAGAATCCGGTAAATGGATTTCGCCGTTTCCTTGATCTCTTCGGCTTTTGCGCTGTCGATTCTGGCGGGCACATGAATGCTGGAGGTTTTCAGCGTATATTTTTCCGTGAAATCAAAAAAGCCGCCGGAGAGTTCGATTTCATCCACCTCGCCTGTTATGAGCTCCCTGTTGCCCAGTACGGCACAGCCCACCTCAAAGCCTTCGATATTTTTCTCCAGAAGCACCTGATTGTCATATCGAAAAGCCAGGGAAACCGCCTCCGCCAGATGTTCCCTGCCGGGAACTTTGGTGACGCCGTAAGAAGAACCGGCTTTTACGGGCTTGACATAGAGGGGATAGCCCAGCTCTTCCGCGAAATCAGCAGCCTGTTCAAAAGGTGTGTCAGGCTCCAGCACCATGTGTCTGGGCACGGGAATTCCCGCAAGGCTGACCAGCCTGTGGGCCCTATCCTTGTCCATGCTGAGAGCGGAAGCCAGAGTACCGCAGCCTGCCAGGGGGATACCACACAGCTCCAGCATTCCCTGGAGTGTGCCGTCCTCTCCGTTGCACCCGTGGAGAATCGGAAGCGCAATATCCACAGGGATGCGGGAGATGCCTTTCTCCTCCAGTAAAAGCAGGCAGTTCTCCCCTCGATTGGGAGATAAGACCACAGGGGTACAATCTCGGGTATTCTGCCAGGTGTCATTGAGAAGCTTCTCCACCGGACCGGTGTAATAATACCAGCTTCCGCTGTTTGTAATGCCAATCATGAGAGGATTGTACTTTTCAGTGTCAAGGTTGAGAATGACACCGGAAGCGGAAGAGAGGGATACACTATATTCGGGGGAACAGCCTCCGAAAAAAACGGCAATATTTAACTTTTTCATCACAAAATCCTTTCTTTATGGAAATTCTATTCGTACTTATCCTACAACTAAACCATGGAAAAGTAAATAGCAGGAAGTTTAAGAATTTTTTAATGATAAAATTTTTCTTATTTTACAAATTGGAAGAAAGAATATGGTATAATGATTCTGCATTCGCAGAATTCAAGCCAGCGTAGGCTGGCTTGCCATCACTGCGTGATGCATTATACCTGGCAATCCATGGCTAGAAAATCAAATGTCTCCTTCGGAGCCGCTTGATTTTCTGCGCACATGGTATAGAAAACGGGGAGTGCGGAAATGAAATTCAGGACGCGGCTGCGGGTCACATTTGTGACAATCATTGTTTTGCCGCTGGTGTTAACGGCACTGGCATTCTGCGGGATAGGTCTGTATCTGATGAATGTACATCAGGGCTTTCCTGCGGTGGAGCTGGATTACACTGCAATGACGGAAAATATGCGGGAGGTGGCGGATGCCACGGACCAGGCTTTTCTGAGACTGAAGGCTCAGGCGGAGACAGATCCGGCCAGGCTTGCGGAAATGGAATTCCTGGAGGAAGTAAATTCGGCTATTACCCACAGAACCACCTATGTTCTGGTGAGGAAAGAAGACAGCCTCTATTATGCGGGGAACAGGGAGGCGGCGGAAGTAATATTTCACAGACTGCCAGGATACGGAGAGCGGGACCTGACGGAGGAGCCGGGCATATACTTCGATGATCTGGATAAATACGTGAAGCAGGTGGACTTTCTCTTCCCCGACGGCAGCCGGGGAAGTGCCTTTGTCGTCACGAAGGTCAATTCGTTGATCTCCAGAAAACTGTTGGTGGATATGTTTGTGGCAATTCTTCTGATTCTGGTTTTTACAGGCCTGATGCTGACCAGATGGATTCGCAGAGGGGTGTTTAATCCTATAAACGAGTTAAATGCCGCCATGCGGAAAATCAAGGAAGGCAATTTCGAGTACGCTCTGGAGACGGATGCAAAAGGGGAAATAGGGGACTTATATCGCAATTATGAGGATATGCGCCTGAGACTGAAGGAGAACGCCGAGGAGAACAGGGAGAGCGAGAAGCAGAACAGAGAGCTGGTCAGCAATATATCCCATGACCTGAAGACACCTATCACGGCAATTAAAGGATATGTGGAAGGAATCATGGACGGAGTGGCCGACACGCCGGAGAAGATGGACAAGTATATTAAGACCATCTATAATAAGGCAAACGACATGGAGCGGCTGATTAATGAGCTCACCTATTATTCCGGTATTGATAATAACAGAATTCCCTATAATTTCCACCGGATCAATGTGGCGGATTATTTTGGGGACTGTGTGGAAGAAGTGGGGCTGGATCTGGAACAGAAGAATATCGAGCTGAATTATTCCAATCTGACACGACCTGACACAATTGTCATTGCTGATCCGGAGCAGATGAAGAAGGTTATTAATAATATTATCAGCAACAGTGTAAAATATCTGGATAAGCCCCGGGGGGTAATCGACATCCGGATTCTGGATGAGACGGATTCCATACGGATTGAGATTGAGGACAACGGAAAAGGCATAGCACAGAAGGATCTGCCGAAAATTTTCGAACGTTTTTACCGCACGGATGCCTCGCGGAATTCCGCCCAGGGAGGCAGCGG
>JAAWLQ010000241.1 GCA_022797995.1 Lachnospiraceae bacterium | reverse complement strand
TCTTCCCCCTGCTCTCGATATAGAGGATGCTGTCCTTTTCCAGCGAAAAGCTCCTGTTCCTCGTCTTTATGAACACCGTTTCCCGCCGTTTGCTTTTCCGCTTTTCCAGCTCCCGTTCTGCTCTGCGGAACACCTCTCGGAACTTTTCTTCCCCACGGGCAGTTTTTTCTACTTTCTATATCGGCAGAATTTTGGCGCAATCAGCCGCGAGGGAACGAAACCCTATTTGAAAGGTAACGAAATCTTTTTCTTTCCCATAAAAAGTTCAAAATTAACCCTAAAGCCTAAAGTTTTTCGCCATTCGTCCGATATAAGGCGGCACAAACCCAAACCGCCGTGTAAGCATATTACCTCTTATTGCCCCGCTTTCCAAGCAATTTCCCTTATCAGGCCGCCCGGCCTGCCTGCGGAAAAGGCAGACCGCCGCATATGGAAAAGGGGCCTGTGAGCCCTTTTCCTCTTTGTCTTTCGTATACCCTGCTATTTTTATAGATGCCGCAGGTTCTCACGGTATCTGCGCAGCTCCTTCTCATCCACGGAGCCAATGGTGATTTTCGCAATAAATTATTCTAAAAAAGAAATGTGCCGCCATACACTTTCTTCTTTGCGACACACCTCTTATCCTCATTTAAAATTTAATATTATAATCTGCTGTTCTCTACTCCTTATCTAATGCTGTTGAGAGTCCTATTTAAGTTTCTTTTAATCATGTAAATCGTTGCTCCATAATAACAAACAAGTATCAGCACAATCAGCAGACTAGGAATCATTACCCCATACTGAAACCCCATACTGCCAATATATGTGAACACTTTATGCCCATATCTTACAATGAAAGAATAAATCAGCAGCATTGCGATTATAAATGCAATTACACAAGGCGTAAAAAAATAGTATAAGCTCTGCCTGCTTACCATTTTTACAATATCGTCCCTATCTACACCAATCTGATGTAACGTGCGGTACTGCATACGGTGGTCAATCGAATCTGCCACACTGTGCAAAGCTAAAACAGTTATGCAGATGATAAAAAAGATAGTTCCGGAATAAATACCCAGCAGACGGACACTAGTTGCAGTCAAAACAGTATCATTATTTTCCTGTGTACGAAAACGGATCGGGTCTATAAAACTGGAATAATGCCTGTCCGTATCATATTTCGCCTCATAACGGTCAAAAAGATACTCATAACGATTCCGAAAGGCTTCTGAAATCTCATCCCGTATGGAATCGCAAAGATTATATGGAATTATATTTCCCGTATTTGCATAATAACAGGTACGTGCCAGATGAAGTGTGTCACATACAGCGTCAGGGAACACCAGCACGCTCCCGCCACTGTTAAACAGATACTGTCCTAACGGTTCGTTATAAACTCCCGTATCTGCCAGCATCAGAAGTGTCCCGTCATCTAATTGAAGTGTCCTTGTGCCGATGCCGATACTTTCTATGGTACTTTCCATGTCCATTTCATAATCCAGGTGCATAAAGAACCCGTTATCAGCTAACGGAACCGGTTCAAAGCCCGCCATCTTGCGCATAGCATTATATTCTGAAATCTTCATTGCCAGCCTTGGAAGGTCACGCCAGTATTCCCTGGTATCAACCGTATTAAAATCCCTTTCCCACACAAAATAACTTTTCTGAGATACTTCCTCTGATACTGTGATGTCATGCTCCTGCAGGATATCCCCTATAAAAGAAAAGTCAATCTCAGGAATATCATCCATTTCATCAATATACATGTAAGTGTTGTATATCATGATATCATAAGGCATCCGATAGTCCAGATATCCCGTTGTGATCTCCGCCAGCATGGGCAGAATCACAAAAGCCACAAGCGAAACCGTGATCGCCAGCGTTGATATAGAAAGTATCCTTGCGGTGGCTGATACCTTCTGGAACAGATTTCCAAGCAGGACGGAGTTGATATTGTGGTTCTTCCATTTCCTGCGCTTTCGGATTACGGTTATGATAAATGCCAGTGCATTGTATAAAGCAAATATCCCTGCAATCGCTGCAACAATAGCCGCAGTCTGATAGCGGTTGCTGATTTCTTCAGGAATATTTCCGGCATAGATGCCATTTATATGGGAAAAGTCATACAGCACCACACCGTCAATACCAAAACAGACCAATGCGGCAACAAGCGAAACAAGGTAGCTGCCCTTTTTTTTCCGCTGTCCCTCATTTGCCTTCTTTTCATTCAGCAGATCTATCAGCTTAATCTTATAAATCCTGCGAATATTCCATGCCCCAACAAAAAGAAATGCAGCGCCAAAGAACAGCAGTGTCAAAATCATCGTATCCGGGTAAAAACCAAGACGGAATGCCCCTGAGCCTCCAATCGTTCTCAAAACAAAAGCCGTCATCATTCCAGACAATGCCGTACCCAAAATACAGCCCGCCAACACAGCCACAATACCAAAAACAAAAGTTTCACTGAAAAACTGTCTTGCAATCGTCCTTTGTTCCATTCCAAGAATCATATAAACGGAAAATTCACGGCTGCGCTGTTTCAGCATATAGGTATTGATATAACGAATCAGTGCGACAAAAATAATTGAAATTGCCAGTACAGCGTACCGGATCGTATTTTGGAACAACGTCAGTGAGTAATTTCCGTCTCCGCCTAAAATGTCGTTATATCTGCTTGTCAGGGAAAGAAAGGCAAAAAACAATGTACTGCTGATAACAAGGGTGAAGAAATAGACCACGTAGTCCTCTAATGCCTTTCTTATATTATTTCTGAACAGTTTAGTATACATCGTTCTGCCCACCTCCCAGCATCGTAAGAACATCTAGTATCTTTTCAAAGAATGCCTTACGGGAATTGCCGCCTTTCAAAATCTCGGTAAAAATCACGCCATCCCGTAAAAACAGAATCCGGTTCGCATAGCTTGCCGAAAAGGCATCGTGTGTCACCATGAGGATTGTAGCCTTAAGCTGCTCATTGATGCTCTGCATGGTACTGAGCAGCATCTGTGCCGAATGGCTGTCTAATGCTCCGGTAGGCTCGTCTGCCAGGATCAGTTTTGGCTTATTGATGATGGCTCTGGCACAGGCGCAGCGCTGCTTCTGACCACCGGACACCTGATAGGGGTACTTATCCAAAATATCCGTGATGTTAAGACTTTCCGCTGCTTTCTGCACTTTACCCTCGATCTGTTCTGCAGGCGCTTTGTTGATAGTAAGAGCCAGGGCAATATTTTCTGAAACCGTCAGTGTGTCCAGCAGGTTAAAATCCTGAAAGACAAAGCCAAGGTTTTCCCTCCGGAACCGTGCCAATTCTTTCTCCTTTATTTCCGTCACATCGGTTCCGTCCAGATAAATGTGCCCTGCGCTGACAGTATCAATCGTAGAAATACAGTTAAGCAGTGTAGTCTTTCCGGAACCAGAAGCTCCCATAATGCCGACAAATTCCCCGTTATTTACCGAAAAACTAATGTCGTTAATCGCCTTTGTAAGATTTCCCCGATTCCCATAAAATTTCTGGATATGCTCCAGCCTTAAAATTTCTTTCATAATTGCACCTCGTCCTTATTGTAAATGAAACCGACTGCCGTTTGTATGTCTTTATTGTAAGAGAAATTGACTGCCGTTTGTATCAAGTTTTCTTACAAAATTCTAACAAAAATGTAAGAAGTGCAGGATTTTAACCCTGCACCCGCTCAATAAAATCGTTAACATGAAAGATAAGCCGAAGGATTGTGCCGCTGCCTTTGGAATCTGCACAAATCCCAATTCCTAATTTATCACATAGGCGTTTGCATAGGTACAGACCAATGCCAGTGGAATTTTGTGGCGCATTTCTGCCATTTTGTCCAGTAAAACCTTTTTCAAAAATACGCTGCAGGTCACCCCCATCAATTCCGATACCATTATCCTGCACACACAAGATAACCTGATTGCCCTGGCGCTCAGTATAGAATTTCAGTACCGGCTGCTCTGTCCGGTATTTGACAGAATTGACAATAAGCTGGTTCAGAATAAAGCATAGCCACTTCTCATCAGAGTAAACGCTATCGTCTGTTTCCTGCAGGTCAATCCCAATGCCATTTTGCAGAAGCAGATACTTGTTTTCTGCGATCGCCTGATGCACCACATCAAACAGACAGATTTCCCGTACACAATAATCTTTTTCCGTATGTTCACTCCGGGCATAATAAAGCGCCTGTTCTGTATAACGGTTTACTTTTTCAAGCTCCACCAATAATTCCTTTGTTTCCTGTGAATGAACATTTTCACAGAGTAGTTTCATTGCGGTAATCGGTGTCTTAATCTCATGCACCCATTGCTCCACATATTCTTTATATTCTGTCCGCTCCTTTCTGACTTCGTTTACCTGTTCCAGCATAGATTTTCCTGCCAGTTTCAGAAGTCGGTAATACACCTGATCATCAGCACGTTCCGGCTTTTCCATTACCTCGGAAAGCAGATAACGTTCTTCTAACTGCTCTGCAAGATCCAGCAGTTTTTTCATCTGCACCTTTCTGCTGTAATAAGATATCACAAGATGGGCTGTCAAAATGACAATCCAGATACTCAGAATGAGAAAAATACCGTCAAAACTGTTCCCTGTCACACTTAAGAATATAGCCATCCCAATCATGCAGAGGAAATTGAGAAACATGACCGGCAATTTCAGTTCCCAATAAAGTTTTCTATTCATATGGTATACCCCTGCCGGTGCTTTGTTTTGATAAAATCCGTCACGCCAATGGCAGACAGTTTATCACGGATTCGATTGATATTGACGCTTAACGCGTTATCCTCCACATAAAGTCGGTTATCCCACAGATACTCTATGATATCAGCACGGGTACAAATTGCACCGGCATGCTTAAACAGATAATATAATATTTTCAACTCGTTTTTTGTCAATTCAACCTGCCGCTCCGCAAACTCTATTTTACTGCTTTCTAAATGCAGGGTAACCCCATTGCAGGATAATGCCTCCTGTTCCGTCACAGGATATACCCTTTTTAGTAAAGATGCAATTTTTGCCAACAGGATTGCTGTGTTATATGGTTTGGTAATAAAAGCATCTCCTCCAAGCATGATACTGTTCAGCTCATCCATATCAGTATTGCAACTTGTGACAAAAATGATCGGAACATTAGAAAAAGTGCGTATTTGTGAACATACCGAAAAGCCATCACTTCCCGGCAATTTTATGTCCAGAAGAATCAAATGTGGCTGAAAAGATTTTAATTGTTCCATAGAAACAGGAAAATCATTTATTATTTCCGTTTCATATCCATTTCCTGCTAATAAGTTTCTTAACTGCGTCTGTATCACAACATCATCTTCAATAATCAGTATTCTGTATTTCATAATGCTACCTCCCGATTCATTATACTATAACCCCCCTGTATTCTCAATCTGCGAAACTGAATCAATCATATCAATCCTATCCTAAATCCTTCCCTTGCATCGTGGAAATGTGCATAACAGGCTATGGAGTCATGGATAACTCTGTTTGTAGCCCTCCAAACTAAAGTTCCTATCTCCCGCACAAAAACGTCTAATTAAAATATCAGGTTTAAAATACTGTCACTTGTAGCTTTCGCTAAAAGTGAACTGTTTATATTTACTGAATAATCTTTGTTTTTCATACATTCGTACTTTTCAGTAAGGTAGGACAATTCATCCTTTGCCGTCTTTCTGGCGGTTGTTTCCTTTTCTGTACCCGCTCCCTCTGTTGCCTGCTTTTTGTTGTTTGCAGAATTTATATAACCTGCATAAGCGTTTGTGTAATCTGTTACTCCTGAAATTGCCATAATCCTTATCCTCCCGATTGCTAAAATATTATACTTATCGTACCGGCGGCTCATCTGTCATTCAGAACCGCCCATGCCCCCTTATAATAAGTCCGGGCATGATGCCCGCATTTATCCGAATAGAAAATCACCGCCTGCCATAGTTTCTGTCATGATATTTGCATCATAAACACTGGAAGCCTTCGCCATCTGCTGCTTACTACTCCATGCCTTTGCCAGTCTGCTTCTCTCCTGTTCCGCCTTAGCAACCTTTTCATCCAACAGCTCCTGTTGCTGTCTCTTGGCCTGTGCCCGCTTTTCCAGATATTCTTCCAGCAGTTCCTTATTCCTGTCTTTCTTCCCGCTTGTTTTCTTATAAAAACCATCCTGCGAACGTGCAAAAAACTCCGAATCATTATTAGGGCCAGACCATGAATCTCCTCTATAATCTTTCTCGGTCGCTCCTACCGTTATAAGTAATGATGCTTTTAACGGAGCAAACGATGACGTCAGATCACGCTGAAGCGCCGAC